>QIHH01000165.1 GCA_003230195.1 Gammaproteobacteria bacterium | reverse complement strand
ACACGCTCGCCGGGTTGTAATCCCTCATTTCTTAATGCGATTTGCCATTTAATCACACGGCGTCCCATCTCATGCCAAGTAAGCCTGACCCAGCGATTTTCATGGTTGATATAATAGCGATATGCAACGTTTTGAGGAGTACGTTTGATGCGTTCGCGCAACAGACCTGTCAATGTGCCAGCTTGCTCGGGGGTGATGATTGGTGAAGTTGTGTTTGTCATAGCGCTCACTGTAGACAAAAATCAATAAACGATCAAATGCGCGTTACGCTGATACCACCGATGAAGACACCAGCGCAACATATATGCCCAATTAACTGGGCAGACAGACTGAAAGGAGTTATAAGCTTCCCCACGCCTCATCAGGTTCAAAGCGGCCATCGTACTTTTGGCTTAAATCATCGATTCTATTTTTCATCAATTGGCTACCACTGGTGTGGATGTGGTGCATTGGGCCACCACGAAACGGGGCGAAACCCGTGCCGAAGATCACACCGGCATCTAACAGCTCAGCATTTTCGACAACTCCTTCACGCAGGCAGGCCATTGATTCATTAAGCATGCGGAACATCATGCGGTCGGTCAGATCGGCAGGCATACTTTCACCTTCATACTTGGCCTTCTCTGGTTTGCCTTTGCTGTAGCTGTAGAATCCTTTGCCACTCTTACGACCTAGGTCACCGCGACTCACCATCGAGCGTAATTTTGCGGGCACTTCAACCTCAAGGCTCTCTGCCAAGGTCTCAGCAACGGCCAGGCAAATGTCTAGTCCAACTGTGTCGGCCAATTCAATCGGCCCCATCGGCATGCCAAAATCAGTCGCTGCTTTATCGATTAATTCAGGGCGAACCCCCTCGCTCTCTAACACAACGGCTTCTAATAGATAAGGCATCAAAATTCTGTTAACCAGGAAGCCTGGGCTGCTTTTAACCGGTAGTGGCAGGCGATCAATCTGGCGTGCAAAGGCGGCCGCCTGATTGACGATCGATTGGCTGGTCTGTTTTCCTTTGACGATTTCAACTAATTGCATCTGCGCCACTGGATTAAAGAAATGCAGGCCAACTAATCGTGTTGGCTCTTCCAGTACTTCACTCAACACCTCTAAAGGAATCGACGATGTGTTGGTGGTCAGCAGCGCGCCTGGCTTCATGCGAGGCTCAAGTGAACGATATAGATTTTGCTTTGCCTCTGCATTTTCAAAAATCGCCTCAATGATGACATCGGCACGTTCAACACCGACCCCTTTTACATCCGGCATGAGCCGGTCCATTGCTGCCTGTATCAGGCGCGGTTGACGTAGTTTCTTTTTAAATAGTGCGTGGGCACGTTTCATTGCCGGTGCAATGCGTTCTGGTGATTGATCCTGCAACGTAACATGTAGACCACGCAGTGCACACCATGCCGCAATGTCGCCACCCATGACACCAGCGCCAACCACATGCACTCGGTCGGCATGGAATTTGTTTTTTCGCCCAAGCGCTTTCATCTCTTCCTGCAAAAAGAAAACACGAATCAGGTTCTGCGCGGTATCACCCATCACTAGATTGGCAACCGAGAACGCCTCTTCGGCGTACATCTTGTTTGGGTTGTCGAAATGTTTTGACCACAAATCAATCATTGCGAAAGGGGCTGGGTAGTGTTCAGGGTTTGCTTTTTTAGCAACGGTGCGTTTTAGGTATTTCGCCAATAATGGGCGTACTAATGGGTGATTCGAAAGACGCGCCAGGCGACCAGGGCGATGGGGTGCCGGTGCTTCCGCTATCATCATCCTCGCTGCGCGTAACAACTGCCTTTCTGGTACGGCGTAATCAATCAAGCCAACTTTCTTTGCGGCACGTGCGCTCAGCGCACGTCCGCTTAGCATCATATCCATGGCGGTGGGTGCGCCGACAAGGCGTGGCGCACGCACAGTGCCACCAAAACCGGGATGGATACCGAGTCTCACCTCGGGTAGGCCAAGGCGTGTTTTGGGGTCTTCATCGGCGATGCGATAACGCGTTGCCAGTGCCAACTCCATACCGCCGCCGAGACAAAAACCACGAATCAAGCTAACGGTTGGAAATGAAAAAGCTTCGAGTCGGCTTAACACAGTATGCATGCCGCGCATAAATTCAGCTGCATGCTCTACACTCTTCATACTGGTAAAACCTTTGATGTCAGCACCCGCAATGAAACCGCTCTTTTTATCCGATAAAATCACCAGCCCTTTGGGCGGATTTGATTCGATCTCACGCAGATGTGCATCGAACTCGGCAATGGTTTCAACCGAAAGCACATTGGTGCTGGTCTCTGCCATATCAAAGTGCAACCATGCGATACCGTCGGCATCACGCTCTGTTCGCCAATGCTTATTCTCTGTCATCGTCATTTATCCTTCATCCCCGTTGACATCTTCTTTAAGATCTCGGCTAACTAACATTGCACCGCCCTGCCCGCCACCAATGCAGAGGCTGGCCATACCATACTGTGCATCATTGCGTTCCAGAATATTTAATATATGCAGCACGATGCGCGCACCACTAGCACCAACCGGATGACCAAGGCTAACACCACCACCATCAACGTTCAGCCGTGCACGGTCAATCTTACCGAGTGGTTCTTTTAATCCTAATTCATTTTTGCAGTAATCTTCATCCTGCCACGCCTCAACACAGGCAAGCACCTGGGTAGCGAAGGCTTCGTTGACTTCCCAGTAATCGATATCGTTGAGCGCCATCTTCTGGCGTTTAAGGATCGGCGCCATCGCATGTACGGGGCCGAGTCCCATCTGTGCGGGATCAAGCCCGGCCCATTCACTATCG
>QIHH01000046.1 GCA_003230195.1 Gammaproteobacteria bacterium | reverse complement strand
AACTGGAGCCGGAACGCCTTGCGCAGGAGATTGCGATGATCACTCAGAAGAGTGATGTGGCGGAAGAGCTGGATCGCATCGAGGTGCACCTAAAAGAGGTGCTGCGGGTATTGGGGCAGCGTGAGCCGGTCGGCCGTCGCCTCGATTTCCTGATGCAGGAATTGAATCGTGAGTCTAATACACTCGGTTCAAAATCGATCTCAACCGAGAGTACGTCGGTGGCGGTGGAGATGAAGGTGTTGATCGAGCAGATGCGTGAACAGGTGCAGAATATCGAATAAATAGCGTTTGAAAGTGTTATTCAGTCGTTTAAGGAGTGATTGTGTCAGGAATGCTTTATATTGTGGCCGCGCCATCCGGGGGCGGGAAAACCAGCCTCGTTAGTGCGCTGCTTGAATCTGACGGTGGAATTAAATTATCGATCTCATACACCACGCGTCCGCCGCGGGCGGGTGAAGTGGATGGGGTGAATTACCATTTTGTCGATGAGGTGCGTTTCCTGCAGATGGTTGGCGAAGGTGCCTTTTTGGAGCATGCAGAGGTCTTTGGCTGTTATTATGGTACCGCGCAGGCGAGCGTTGCATCGCAGTTGAGTGATAAGATTGATGTGATTTTGGAGATCGACTGGCAGGGCGCGCAGCAGGTGCGCAAGTTAATGCCGCAATGCCGTTCACTATTTATCGTGCCGCCTTCACGTGAAGAGCTAGCGCGACGCCTGCGTGGGCGTGGTCAGGATAGCGACGAGGTGATCGCGCGACGTACTGCAGAAGCGGTAGAAGAGATGTCGCACTACGGGGAATTTTATTATCTGGTGGTGAATGATGATTTTGAGATGGCGCTGTCGGATCTGAAGGCGATTTTCCGTACGCGACGGCTAGAAACAGCGGTACAAAGTCAAGTGTTGGCAGCGCAGCTTGCCCGTCTATTGCAGTAAGCAGGATCTCAGTCGAGGTAGATGAAAAGAGCGGGAAAGTATTTGCTTTTGGGCGCCTCTATTAATTATCCCTCTGCCGCTGGAGAAATTTGTTAGTGTTGTTTTTCTTTATGAAGTTTCATTTTTTCGATTCCTTGCAAGCCCAAATTGGGCTAATTCTTCATCTGTTAGCTGGTAAAGATCGGGGTCTTCCTCGATTTGCCGATCAATTTCTTCATCGGTAGTTTCTTTGATTTTTTTAGCATTCGACAACGACTTTAGCTTCCTAGCTTGTTCAATATCTTTTGCTTTAGCTGGACGAACTGAAAATTATACGATTTACTGATTTCTTTTTTGATATTTCCGCACAGTATATGCTATAAACAATATGTCAGAGGGGCTTTTGCCGATAGTTTGATATCGAATTTCCCCGTAATCTTTGCGATTATCAATACGTTCTTGCCTAAATCGATCATCCCACATTAGATAGCGCATCAATAAAATCAATTCCGCTTCACAATATAAAAGAATCTCAGCAACGTTCTAATGCTTGTTGGGGAAGTATTTGGTACAGCAGTTCACTATACAGGTTGTATTATACCCTGAGTCAACTCTTAGTAAGAGCGGTTTACCGAAAACTCGGCAAGTGTGTACATTGCATCACGATAGGGAGAGGCGGGTAGTAGCTGGATCGCTTCCGCAGCTTTTTCTGCTTCTGTTTGAGCAGCTGCGGTGGTGTAAACAAGTGCGCCAGTTGAGTGAATGGTTTCAATGACGGCATTGATATTGTCAATGCCGCTATTTTCAATGGCATTTTTAATGACGCCAGCTTCGGCTGGCGTGCCGTGACGCATGGCATAGATGAGTGGTAGGGTTGGTTTGCCTTCGGCAAGATCATCACCGATGTTTTTCCCCATCTCTTCGGAGGTGGCGCTGTAATCGAGAACATCGTCGATTAGCTGAAATGCGGTGCCAAGGTGCGTGCCGTAGTCGGCCATTGCTTTCTCAGTTTTTGCACTGCTATTGCTGATAACCGCACCCACTTGGCAAGCCGCTTCGAACAACTTGGCTGTTTTGAAGTGGATAACTTCCAGGTAACGTTCTTCTGTGGTGCTGGCGTCACCGCAGTTGAGTAGTTGCAGTACTTCACCCTCGGCGATGACGTTAGTTGCTTTTGACATGATCGCCATGATGCGCATGTCGCCGACATCGACCATCATCTGGAAAGCGCGTGAGTAGAGAAAATCACCCACCAGCACGCTAGCTTCATTGCCCCATACGGCATTGGCAGTCTCTTTACCGCGACGCATTTCGGAGGCATCGACAACATCGTCATGCAGCAGGGTGGCGGTGTGAATAAATTCGATAATGGCGGCAAGATCTACATGTTTTGCGCCGCTGTAATTGAGCGCACGGGCGCTGAGTAGTACCAATAGTGGGCGCAGGCGTTTGCCGCCGCTGTTGACGATGTAATGACTCATCTGGTTGATCAGTGCTACCTCGGAGTTCAGGCGAGTGTGAATCAGTTGGTTTACCGCGTCCATATCGTCACTGGTGAGTGCGCGAATGGCATTGATATCATTGATTTCGTAAGGTTTTTTAAGTGGCAGATTCACGGTCATGTCGTTCTTTAATAGTATAGCCTGATGTTTGATTCTAAAATTCTCGGTGCTCTGTGGCAAGTTTCTTTAATATACGGTATTGGTTGGCGCTAAATGTTTATTTTCTGATTTGACCTAGGGCGTTGATACCGGTAAAATTGCCCGGCTTTGGTAAACGAATGTTTTACAGGTTTACAAATTAAGTTTTTTCACGGATTTTTGGAGTGAAGCATGTACGCGGTAATTAAGACCGGTGGTAAGCAGTATCGAGTGACCGAAGGCGAGACAC
>QIHH01000008.1 GCA_003230195.1 Gammaproteobacteria bacterium | reverse complement strand
GTTGCATATAGCGGCTGTACTTCGCGTGCAGTACCTTGCCTTTAATCTCATCACCCACCGCATAACCATCTTTGATCATTTCAGGACGTTTACGTAACATCTCTGCCGTCACGCTGAAATCTTCTTCCAAAATAGGCGCAACACCCTTCTCTTTAGCAAGATCGAGCGCCGCCTGCCAGCCAACCATGGCCATTTTCCGGGTTACCTCAGCGGTGAATTTCAGTGATTTTTCGTCGCCGTACTGCATGCGCAACATGGTCATCGTTGAGCCCAATCCCAAATAACCCATACCGTGACGACGCTTGCTTTCAATCTCTTTACGCTGTTGCTCCAACGGTAGTCCGTTGATCTCAACCACGTTATCCAGCATACGGGTAAAGACACTGATGGTTTTGCAGTACTCATCCCAGTCGAAATAGGCCTTTTCAGTAAAGGGATTACGCACAAAACGGGTTAGGTTAATTGAACCCAGCAGACATGAACCGTAAGGTGGTAGCGGCTGCTCACCACAAGGATTGGTGGCACGGATGTTTTCACAAAACCAGTTGTTGTTCATCTCATTGACCTTGTCGATCAGGATGAAACCCGGTTCGGCGTAATCATAGGTCGACGACATGATCATGTCCCACAGACGACGTGCGCGAATGGTCTTGCTCACACGACAGGCAACCAGTCCTGCTTCGTTTTCGATGTAACCTTCTTTCAGTGGCCATTCACGCCACACCACGTCATCGGTATTTTTCAGATCGATCTCACCGTTTTCAACTTCGCTTGGTTTCGCTGGAAAGGCCAGTTTCCAGTCGATATCACCCACCACCGCCTCCATAAACTCTTTGGTAATCAGCAACGAAAGATTAAATTGACGCAAACGACCATCTTCACGCTTCGCCTTGATAAAATCGAGCACATCAGGATGGCCAATATCAAAGGTGCCCATCTGCGCACCGCGACGGCCGCCAGCCGATGAGACGGTAAAACACATTTTATCGTAGATATCCATAAATGACATCGGGCCAGAGGTATAGGCACCCGCCCCGGAAACATAACCACCTTTAGGGCGCAGTGTTGAAAATTCATAACCAATACCACAACCCGCCTTCAGCGTCAGCCCTGCCTCGTAGACTTTTTTCAGAATGCCGTCCATCGAGTCGTCAATGATGCCAGAAACGGTACAGTTGATAGTTGAAGTCGCTGGTTTATGCGCCTGCGCACCCGCATTCGAGATAATACGCCCGGCAGGGATTGCGCCGTGACGCAGTGCCCACAAAAATTCGTCATGCCAATGATCACGCTTTTCCTGAGTCTCTTCAACGTCAGCCAGTGCACGTGCAACACGTTGATAGGTACCGTCAATCGACTGATCGATCGCATCACCCTCTTTATTTTTAAGGCAATATTTTTTATCCCAGATATCAAGCGATGCAGGCTGAAATGGGATCTCAGCTGCAGCAGTAGAGACGACTCGAAGGTGCGCACTTTTCATAGATGGCTTTCTCCCGTTTTTATTGGTCTTATTTTATCACATAAGGTTTACTTTAACGCATATCTGGCGCCACGCTAGCGATCGCTCTCCGTGTAGAATAGACCAGAGAAAGGCCTGATGGGGATCAACTAGTTTAAAAAAGCATTCAAATTACACAAAACACAACATCTTGTGTTGTTGCGAGCAAGACTAAAGTTAATTAACACTATCGTCAACCACAAAAACAGGAAATAACAGGCGCATTAATAATAATAAATATCAAATAAAAACAATAAGATAAAATCCATCATCTCTTTTTTTATAGGGTGGATTTTCTTACTCAATCACTAAAAATGCTAATTTAGCATAATCACTATATGTTGTGGTCTTAGCTCCTGAATTCTTATTAAACAAACACTTACCAATAACTCATCAGCATCACTTGAAAACAATGCGCCTGGCACCCATTTATTTAAAATTGAACCTCAACCAATATTGCGAGTCGAAGCAACGGTTGATACCAGCACTTAATAACCATTTTGTTTAATGATCAACGGGAGCCACCCCAATGCCTCAGCAACTGCTGATTACACTACTGTTATGCACCTTGGTTAGCGGAACTGCCAGTGCCGCACTGCCTGCACTCGACTCCCAGGGAAAACAGCTACCAACACTTGCCCCCATGATCGAACGCGTAATCCCCGCTGTGGTCAATATTTCCACTCGCGGCCAGGAGAAGATTGCAACTAGCCCACTGCTGCAGGATCCATTTTTTCGCCGTTTTTTTAACCTGCCACAGCAGCCTAGCCACCGAAATACGCAAAGCCTTGGCTCTGGCGTGATCATCGATGCCGACAACGGTTACATCCTCACCAATAGCCATGTCATTGATAAAGCTATCGAAATCACCGTCACTCTACAAGATGGCAGACGCCTCAATGCCACGCTGGTGGGGTCAGACCCCGAAGCCGACGTGGCAGTGATTCAAGTGCCGAGTGAGAATCTCATCGCTCTCACGCTAGCCGATTCCAATCAGCTACGCGTGGGCGATTTTGTGGTCGCGATCGGTAATCCATTTGGCCTCGGCCAGACCGTCACCTCCGGTATCGTCAGTGCACTCGGACGTAGCGGGCTCGGCATTGAGGGCTATGAAGACTTCATTCAGACCGACGCCTCAATCAACCCCGGTAATTCCGGCGGTGCACTGGTCAATCTACGCGGTGAGCTGGTTGGCATCAATACCGCCATCATCGCCCCCGGCGGCGGCAATGTCGGCATTGGCTTTGCTATCCCGACCAATATGAGCCAACAGATCATGGCCCAACTGGTTAAATATGGCGA
>QIHH01000237.1 GCA_003230195.1 Gammaproteobacteria bacterium | reverse complement strand
GATGATGCCGCAACATTACATTCAGCCACAACCCCTTGATGACGCTCACCACCCGCCATCGCATCAAGCTTTGCATTGGTTGAAGCCTGCAATGAGACACCCCTCTTATCCGCTATACTTTGCAGGCGTTTGATGCGTTGGTTTTTCTGCATCTCTCGTGCAACCCACAACATACGTACACGCGCGGCATCTTTCTCTAATAGCGAGGTAACCGCGTGAATACCAAAAAGATAATCGTAATCAGGGGATTTATTCATCGTACTACTAAACGGGTTAAATCAAAGAAAGGTCTATCAACGACGACCGCGAGATTTATTTTTAGCCGGGGCACCAGACTGCTCATCAGTCGCAGCCCCCGCCGTTGATTCAACGGCACTGACGGCTTTCTTCCCTTTACTACGCCCACCTCTTTTTTTACCCGAACGCTTTTTAGGTGGTTTTTTCTTTCCCTCATTACCATCATCGTCAGGCGAACCCAGCAAGGCAAAATCAATCTTACTTTCATCCAGATCAACTCGTGCCACGCGGATATTAATCCAGTCACCCAGACGATAGACCATACCACTGCGCTCACCCTTCATTTCATGGCGTTTGGCATCAAAATGGTAGTAGTCATTATCGAGCGAAGTGATGTGTACCAGACCCTCAACAAAAATCTCATCAAGCTCCACAAACAGCCCAAAACCTGTCACTGATGTGATAATACCGGAAAATTCCTGCCCAATCCGACTCATCATATATTCACATTTGAGCCAGTCGATCGCATCGCGCGTCGCATCATCCGCACGACGCTCTGTCATTGAACAGTGATCCCCCGCCGCTTCCATATTAGCGTGATCATAGCGGAAGTTTTCTGCTGTGCCACCATCAATCAAATGACGAATACCGCGATGAACCAGCAGATCAGGATAACGACGAATCGGAGAAGTAAAATGGGTGTAGGCCTCTAATGCCAACCCAAAATGACCGATATTTTCAGGGCTATAAACCGCCTGACTCATACTGCGTAGCAACACCGTTTCAATCAGATGGCGATCATCACGTAGTTGAACTTCATCCAGTAATTTTGCATAATCTTTTGCCGAAGGCTCAGCACCACCGCCTAGTTTCAGCCCCATCTCAGCTAAAAAGAGTTTCAGATCCGTGAGCTTTTCTTCGGTTGGGTTTTGATGAATACGGTAGACCATCGGAAAATTATTTTCTTCAAAGAATTTCGCTGTCGCCACATTGGCACAGATCATAAACTCTTCAATCAGGCGATGTGCGTCATTACGCACCGTTGGTACAATCTGCTCAATCTTACGCCCTTCACCGAAGACAATACGTGTTTCTGCTCGGTCAAACTCAATCGAACCACGCTTACTACGCGCCTGACGCATCGCTTGATAAAGATGATAGAGTTCATTCAAATGCGGCATCAACGGCTCATATTCTCTGCACAGATCTGCGTCATTATCCACCAGTATTGCTGCCACCTTAGAATAGGTCAGACGTGCATGTGAACGCATCACCCCTTCAAAAAACCGATAACTGCGCAGCTTACCACCCGGCGTAATCGACATCTCACACACCATACACAGGCGGTCAACATCCTGGTTTAACGAACAGAGGTGGTTAGACAAAATCTCTGGCAACATCGGAATCACATTTTCAGGAAAATAGACCGAATTACCCCGCAGCCACGCTTCCTGATCCAGCACAGTATCGGGTTTCACATAGGCCGACACATCCGCAATCGCCACCATCAGCTTCCAGCCATTACTGACCTTCTTACAGTAGACCGCATCATCAAAATCACGTGAATCATCACCATCGATGGTTACCAGTGGCAATTCACGAATATCTTCACGTCCGCTACCTTTTGCTGACTCTGGCACATCACTGCCAAAAGTCGCCGCTTCGGCTTCCGCCTCGCGTGACCAGAGGTTTGGCAGCTCATGCGTGCGCAGTGCAATCTCCATCTCCATTCCTGGCGCCATGTGGTCACCTAATACTTCGGTAATTTGACCTACCGGTTGCGAGCGGCGTGTCGGTTGCTCAAGAATTGTTGCCACCACAATCTGTCCGGTCTGTGCACCACCCTGTTTTTCAGCAGGTATAACAATTTCATGAATAATACGTTTATTACTCGATTCTACAAAACCGACACCGCCTTCTTTAAAAAAACGACCAACGATCTCGTGATGGGCATGCTCCAGCACCTCCACCAACGCCCCTTCTCGACGACCACGTCGATCCATTCCGATCACTCGTACCAATACGCGATCACCATGCATCACTGCATGCATCTGACGCGCAGATAGAAAGGTATCATCACCACCTTCATCAGAGACCACAAAACCAAAACCATCAGGATGACCAATCACACGACCGCGGATCAGATCCATACGACTAGCCGCAGCATAGCCATCACGACGATTACGGACTAATTGCCCATCACGCTCCATCGCCCTCAGGCGGCGGCGTAGCGCCTCTAGGTCTTGGTCTTCAACCAGCCCCAGCGCCTCACTGATCGCCCGTATATTCTGTGGGCGATCACACTCCTCTAGGAGTTTCAGAATCCCTTCTCGGCTCGTAATGGGATTCGCGTATTTCTGTGCCTCGCGCTCGGCAAACTTGTCTTTTTCAGGTGATTTTTTACTCATGGCGCGTAGTATACCGTACAACCACTGCACCAAGTAATTTCAAAGTTTTAAGCAACATGAAAGCGAGCTGACAGCACTTTTTTCAAGCAAGGCACAACATAACTAGGTAACCACTTCAGGGCAATCGGGCTTAAAAGGCCTTGAAAGCAGAATTCAGATGAGGTATTTAGGTTAACCATTTGAATGGTATCAAA
>QIHH01000228.1 GCA_003230195.1 Gammaproteobacteria bacterium | reverse complement strand
CACTAAAAAGGAAGCCTTGACCTTCGCTGCTCCATTGAATGGCGAGCGGCGTGGTTGACCAGATGAGTACGACGGCCGCAAAGGCGGCGGGAACTTGCACGGTTATTTCTTCATATTTTTGTTAAATGTAAAAACAAAAAAGGCCGCGGAATTTTCATTCAGCGGCCCTTTTGATAAAACAGATTGATGAGATTTATTGCTACATCAGCTTCTCTGTTTTTAGGCGCGAATGATTGATTGCCACCGGCCATTCAGGCCGGTGGACGCAAATAACGTGCATTGGTTTGTTCAGAGTTCTATTCATGGCGCACAGTCTGCCAGTGATGTTAGTGGAAGTCAATCAATGCGAGCTAGCGCGAATGGTTGCTAGCGGCACGGGCAAGCTGAGAAGCATCTTGAATGAGTGATGCATGGCCGTTACGAAATGCAGTGGCAAGCTCATTTGGTGTTCTATCGGGTGCTTTTCTACCATCACGGTCGATGAATAGATAGATACCCGTGACGGGATTTGTCCAAGTAAAGCGAGCTTTGAGAGCGGGTGAATCAGGGGCATTGAATTCGACCCAGCTGCCTTTAGGTAGTGTGTTGGCCATCTGGCTATGTTTATCTTCTGCATTCTGATCGATAGTTGGTGGTTTAGGTATCATTTTCTCCTGAGGCTTCTGTTGAGGAGGCAATTGAGTTATCTGTTCGATGCCCATCAGGGCTGCATTTGTAAATAAAGCGGCTTGATTGTTGGGTTGTAATTGCATTTCAGCTTTGATAGTGGCTAGGAACTGCTTTTTGAAGTCACTTTTGGACTTACTTCGGTTGCTATAGAGTTCTTGTAGCGCGCTGAAGTAGAGGCGGCGCAATTCATGTTCATCTGCTTGATCCGCCATTTGATAGAGAGTTTCACTAAGACCATCAATGATTGACATGAAGTGTTCGGAAAATCGCTCTGCTGCAGCTAGGCATTGTTCTTGGAATTCCCTGTTGGAGACGGATGGTTGAAGATCTGATGGAGGCTTGAGTGGAGCGGTGGAATCTCTGTCGGTTGTCATAATTCTAGCCCTGAAAATATAAAATCCCTATTGGTATAGCCATTTATAGCAAAGTTATTTATTTTTTATTGTGACTCCACGCTCAATAATTCTGTTTAGCGAGCGATATCATAAAATATATGTTGTGTGTGACAGTGCGCACGTAACGCTTAAATTTTGGAGAATTGAGTGAGCGAAATTAATGTTCTTAAAGATCAAGAGGATGCGGCTGCAAGTAAGGTCTCATTGCGTTGGCTCGGTGAAGTGTCAGATCTGGTCTCTCCGCCTGATGTCTATGTGAAAGTATTCGATTTAATGGAGTCCCCAACGGCTACCGCAGATGATATGGGGCAGATTATTAGTCAGGACCCAAGTCTGACGGCGCGCCTACTTAAAATCGTCAATAGCCCTTTTTACAACTTTAGTTCGCGCATCGATACCGTTTCACGCGCCGTGGCAGTAGTGGGGCTGCGTGAGCTTTATAGCCTAGTGGTGGCGGTATCCGCTGTAAAATCTTTTTCTGCTATTCCTAATGATGTGGTTAATATGGATACCTTCTGGCGACATAGTATCTACTGCGGCATCATTTCCCGTCTGCTTGCCAAGCGTTGTAATGTATTACATACCGAACGCTTGTTTATTGCGGGATTATTGCATGATATTGGGAGCCTAGTTATTTATAACCGTGTGCCTGATATTGCAAAACGGATGTTGGATACCGCTAATGGCGATGAAGAGATGCTTTTTGCGATAGAGTCTGAGGAGTTGGGTTTTACCCATGCAGACCTGGGTGGGGAATTGCTAAAACAGTGGGCATTGCCCGAGAGCTTACAGGAGGCGGTTGCTTTTCATCACCAGCCAGGGGGAGCCAAAGGAGCCAAGATGGAGGCCGCGATTGTGCACATTGCGAATGTATTGGCTAATCAATCAGAATTAGGGGCTTTTTGTGAAGTTAAAGTACCTGAGACAGAGATTGATGGCGCGGTATGGCTTGCGACGGGGCTGAAGAAAGATAAATTTGATCGTGAAGACATTATCGGAGAAGCTGGTATTCAGTTTGTTGAGACGGCAAGTCTCTTCTGGTAAAGCCCCTGTAAATGGATAATGATTCGATGCTCTTCATCAGGGTAGTCTTCCAATCTAATGCTTTTCTCATGTTAGACTAAGCGGAAAACTAATGATGTTGATCCTGTTTAATTGATCGAATGGGTGCAGCGTTATCTATTTTAAGATGGCTTAATTTAGTAGTGAGGGTTGTTGTGAGAGTATCCTGGTCGATAGTAGTGCCACTTTTAATGGCATCATCATCTATGGTCATCGTTTCACCGCTAAATGCCGGTGTGGTGATTGAAAGTGTTAATAAACATCAAATGCATAGCAAGGTTAGTATTGAGGCGACGCGTGCGCGGATCGATAGCGGTTCAGCTGATGATTACCTGCTGATGGATCTCGCTAGTGGTAAGACTTACACAGTTAATCATCTAGAAGGAGTAGTAATCGACCTTGAGTCGGCAGTTGTTACCAGTGAACATATTACCAGTGCTATTAAAGATCGTATGATGCCGAAGGTTGAACTATTAAAGCAGGGTGAAGGCCCGGTGGTAAATGGCTTTGCTACTGTTCATTATCGCGTGATGATTAACGACACCATCCACTGCTCTGATGAGTACCTAGCACCAACAGCGACTGAAAACGAGATTGTAAAAAACTTTGTTGCGGCGATGGCGCGTGGCTCCGATGGCGTGGATACTATTATCATGGCATCACTATTTGGCGAAGAGCAGATGTGTGAGGCCGCAGCCGATATTGTGGATGATGAATACGCTGAGAAAGGTTTACCAATGCGTTCAGTAGATAAGG
>QIHH01000019.1 GCA_003230195.1 Gammaproteobacteria bacterium | reverse complement strand
TATTCGGTTTGCCACTGCTTAGTCTTGTAATCTGGTTGCCCATCTTGGGCGGACTAGCGGTACTGGCCGCAAGTCGACACACATCTGATGCCAATATCCGCTGGATGGCATTAGCTGTTTCGGTTGTCACATTTCTGGTCTCACTGCCACTCTTTTTCAGTTTTGATAACAGCACGCATGAGATGCAGTTTGTCGAGATGGCTGCGTGGATTCCGACTTTAAATATCAACTACCACCTGGGTGTTGATGGGATTTCGATGCCACTGATCCTGCTGACCGCATTTTCGACGATTTTTGTGGTTGCTGCAGGTTGGGAAGTGATCAAAGATCGTGTCGCCCAGTACATGGCCGCCTTCCTGATTATGGAAGGGATGATGATTGGTGTTTTCGCTGCACTTGATTCTGTACTGTTCTACGTCTTCTGGGAAGCGATGTTGATACCGATGTTCATTGTGATTGGTATCTGGGGTGGGCCACGTCGTGTCTATGCCACGATTAAGTTCTTCCTGTACACATTTTTTGGTTCGGTCTTCCTGCTGGTTGCGTTGATCTATCTTTATTTTCAGGCAGGCAAGAGTTTTGCGATTCTTGATTTTCATGCGCTTCAGATCGGTATGGAGGCACAGATACTGATATTCCTCGCATTCCTGATTGCCTTTGCAGTGAAGGTGCCGATGTGGCCGGTTCACACTTGGTTACCCGATGCCCATGTAGAGGCGCCGACCGGCGGCTCGGTTATCTTGGCGGCCATTATGTTGAAGCTGGGCGCATACGGTTTTGTTCGTTTTATTATGCCGATCGTGCCTGACGCCAGTTTTGAGCTGGATTGGTTGATTATCCTGATGTCATTGATCGCAATCGTTTACATCGCATTCGTTGCGCTGGTGCAGGAAGATATGAAGAAGCTGATTGCCTATTCATCGATTGCCCACATGGGGTTTGTGACCCTTGGCTTTTTCATGGTGTTTACCATTTTTGAAAAGAGCAGCTCGATTCAGGGTGCTGCGCTGGGTGTAGAAGGTGCGTTGATTCAAATGATTTCTCACGGTTTTATCTCAGGTGCGATGTTTCTCTGTGTGGGCGTGATGTATGATCGCATGCATAGTCGAAATATTAGTGATTACGGCGGTGTGACCAAGACCATGCCTGTCTTCGCGGCCTTTTTCCTCTTTTTTGCAATGGCGAACGCGGGCCTGCCGGGCACCTCTGGTTTTGTCGGTGAATTCATGATAATTCTGAGTGCATTCCAGGCCAACTTTTGGTATGCATTCCTCGCGGCATCGACACTGATTTTTGGTGCGGCTTACACTTTATGGATGATTAAGCGGGTGCTGTTTGGCGAAATTAAAAATGACAAGGTCGCTAAGCTTACAGATCTAAACAGACGTGAAACAGTGATGCTTGGAACACTGGCGGCGGCAGTATTGATTCTGGGTCTGTGGCCTGCGCCACTGATTGATGTAATGCACGCAACGGTCAATAACCTGCTTGAGCATGTTGTTGTATCCAAACTTTAAATGTATTGCGTATTTATTGCGATCTGATAACGAACATTAGACGATAGAGAATAATGGCTTTCGAAATCCCAAATTTTACTCCGGCCCTGCCAGAGATCTTTGTACTGACCATGATATGTGTTGTGCTGGTTATTGATCTTTTTTTGACAGATAAAAATCGTTCAATTACCTATTTGTTATCACAGGCAACATTACTCGGTGCCGCCGTGCTTACCGTCGTAGTGCAGAGCGCGGTACCTGAGTACACATTCAGTGGCATGTTCGTTAACGACAGTATGGGCACGGTTCTAAAACTCTTTATCTATCTCAGTACCTCAGTTGTCTTTATCTATTCACGCGAATACCTGATTGAACGTAATCTATTTAAAGGTGAGTTCTTTGTGCTCGCGTTGTTCTCTGTGCTCGGCATGATGGTGATGGTCTCTGCCAATAACCTGTTAACGATCTATCTTGGACTGGAGGTACTGTCGCTTGCGATGGTTGCGATGGTTGCGCTGAATAGAGATTCTTCGACTGCTTCAGAAGCTGCGATGAAATACTTCGTACTCGGCGCGATTGCCTCAGGAATGCTGCTGTACGGGATGTCGATGCTTTATGGTGCAACGGGTTCGCTAGATCACACTGAAATTGCATCATTTGTTACGCAAAGTTCTAGCGACGACATCGTGCTTAAGTTCGCACTGGTCTTCATTGTGATTGGCCTCGCCTTTAAACTGGGCGCGGTGCCATTTCACATGTGGGTACCGGATGTTTACCAAGGTGCGCCGACGGCAATTACGCTATTTATCAGTAGTGCGCCAAAGATTGCTGCTTTTGCGATGTTGATGCGTCTATTAGTAGAAGGGCTCGGTGGGCTGCTAGTGCACTGGCAAGATATGCTGATCATCATCGCAGTGCTATCAATCATCGCGGGTAATGTGATCGCGATCGCGCAGACAAATCTTAAACGCATGCTGGCTTATTCAACTATTTCTCATGTCGGTTTTCTGATGTTAGGCATCCTTGCAGGTACCAGTGACGGTTACTCTGCGGGTATGTTTTATGTGATTGTTTATGCACTGATGTCACTAGCCGCTTTCGGTATGATTATCCTATTAAGCCGAAGTGGTTTTGAAGCGGATACGCTGGAAGACTTCAAAGGGTTGAACCAGCGTAGCCCCTGGTTTGCCTTTATGATGTTGATCACGATGTTTTCAATGGCAGGTGTGCCACCAACAGTCGGTTTTTACGCCAAACTGGCGGTCTTAAGTGCCGTGGTTGAGATCGGGCTGGTGTGGTTAGCGGTACTCGCCGTTGTTTTCTCTGTGATTGGTGCTTTCTACTATCTACGTGTGATTAAGTTTATGTATTTCGATAAGGCGGTTGATACA
>QIHH01000256.1 GCA_003230195.1 Gammaproteobacteria bacterium | reverse complement strand
GTTAATATCAAAAGATCGGAGTTACGGTGTCGCGGTCTGTTAGCCACGCCATCGTAGGCCACCGCTCTTCGGCATCATTTTCATTAGTGCTTCAAATTTTTTCATTTCAATTTTCTAGTTCCTAGCTTTCTAAATTTATTCATTATCCGTCATTCTGACGCAGGCCTGCGCCGGAATGACGAATTAGTTCAGTAAATCTTTCAATTCTGCCAGCGATTCAATCACCACATCAGGCTTTGCGTCACGAATATCAACACCGTGATTATAACCATATGGCACACTCACCACCTGAAATTTTGCGCGGCGCGCCGCTTCAACATCATGCATTGAATCACCAATCATCAAGCAATCTTCAGCCACTTCGCCCATTTTCTCTGCCGCATACAACAACGGCATCGGGTCCGGCTTTTTCTTCGCAGTGGTATCACCACTAACAATGATCTCGAAGTAGTCATGAATACCCACATCTTTTAGCAACGGCACCGTGAAGGCTTCTGCTTTATTGGTCACACAACCCACCTTAAAACCTGCCGACTTCAGGAAATCCAATCCTTCAACCACGCCATCATAGAGGAAACTGCGGCCACTGGTGTTGTTCGCATAAAGTGCCATAAAAATCGGCTGAGCCTTGGCAAACAGCTCCTCCGCCGGCTCTTCCCACAAGGTATCGGTCAGCGCACGCATCACCAGACGATCAACACCGTTGCCAACCCAGCCGCGTGCCTTTTCAATGCCCCATGGCTCAAGGCCCAAGGCTTTCATCATTTCATCCAAACAGTAAGCAAGGTCTGGCACACTATCAACTAGGGTGCCGTCGAGATCGATCAGCACCAGCGTTGGTTGTCGGCTCAAACTCACGCTTAACGCGCCTTAGCTAACTCTGCGCGCATCGCAGCCAGCACACTGTTGTAATCGTTGGTATCAGACTCATTCGCCGCATTAAAGATGGCAGAACCGGCAACAAAGGTATCCGCACCCGCTGCCGCGATTTCACGAATGTTATCAACCTTCACACCACCATCAATTTCAAGGCGGATGTCATAACCACTGTCGTCGATCAGCTTACGTGCTTCACGCAGCTTATCCAGTGTTGCAGGGATGAAGCTCTGCCCACCAAAACCAGGATTAACCGACATTAACAGGATCATATCAACTTTATCCATCACATATTTCAGGCAATCAAGCGAGGTAGCAGGGTTAAATACCAAGCCAGATTTACACCCTTCACCACGGATCAGTTGCAATGAACGGTCAATATGCTCACTCGCTTCTGGATGAAAGGTGATGTAGCTCGCGCCCGCTGCGGCAAAATCAGGGATGATGCGATCAACCGGCTTCACCATCAGATGCACATCAATCTCAGCGGTCACACCATGTTTGCGCAATGCATCACAAACCAATGGTCCGATGGTCAGGTTGGGTACGTAGTGATTGTCCATCACGTCGAAATGGACGACATCGGCACCAGAAGCCAGCACGTTATCAACCTCTTCTCCAAGGCGCGCAAAGTCAGCAGACAGGATAGATGGGGCAATCAGGAAGTCTTTCATGGTGTTCCTCTTTTATATATTCCACTGGGCTGATCCCAGATGGATTGAGCTCAAAAAACGAACCCGGTACTCTACCCGAAAACGCGCCTATTTTCACTCTTCAGACTGAATAATCGTGCGGTTTTTCCTAGTGTTACCGATATATCTCAGTAATATGGCTTGTTTAACACTCACATTCAATCACTATGCTGACAGCGCAAATAGCGGTCAACATAGGCTATTATCATCCCTTACCCCATCATTTTTACTGTTCACACTCCTTTTAACACCATGGGCACATGCCGAAAATATGCCTAAAACACAAGAAATCACCTGGGAGCAGGTGTTGATGAAATCATCAGACCCCAATGAGATCAAATGGTTACGCACACCCAACGAAAAATTCATAGCCCTCTACAATGATGACCTCACCGACACCCTACGCGGCGGGATGATTTTACTTCACAGCATGGGCGGCCACCCCGACTGGCCCGATGTGATCTCACCACTGCGTCGCTCGCTACCAAAAAATGGCTGGACGACACTCTCGATTCAGCTGCCCACCTTTAATAAAGGGGCGCAACTCTCCGACTATGCGAATACGCTCAACAGCGTCACCGAACGTATCAAGGCCGCTATTGAGAATTTACGCAACATCGATAATCGTAATATTGTGCTGTTAGGGCACGGCCTCGGCTCAACAATGGGCGTAGCATTCCTCGCCAACACCCCTGATAGCGGTATTACTGCCTTCGTTGGCATCAGCATGCCTGACTATCTTGATGGCAAAGAGTGGATGGATCTAACCAAATCAATTGAAAAATTAAACCTGCCAATGCTCGATATCTACGGCAGCAACGACCTCGACAGCGTTATCGACAATTCAGAAAAACGTGCCCTCGCCGCCCGTCGCGGTGGTCTCAAGGTCTCAAAAAACAGACAGCTCATTGGCCTTAATCGCTCCGCGACCGCCAACGGGGCCTTCAGTAAAATAGATGGATTTATCACCTATCGTCAATTCCAGATCATTGGCGCCAACCATTCATTCAGAGGGCAAGAACGGGTACTCAGTAAGCGCATCGTCGGCTGGTTAAAACACCACGCCAGTGACATAAGTGTTGGCCAATAAAAATTCAAGGATAGTATCCGCTCATGCGGTTCGCTATATTTTTTTCATCTACCTTGACCAGTACACATCTGCCCTAGAACGTAAGCCTAGAATCAGCTGCCATTAAATGAACTTTTGCTAAACGATAGTAGCGTTTACAGATTGAGACTATAGTCGTTAATCTCAGGGTACCCCGAGATTAACGGCTAAATTCCTCAGCGGTCAAGCCACTCTCTCGAAACCACATGAGAAAATGTCATAAAAGC
>QIHH01000195.1 GCA_003230195.1 Gammaproteobacteria bacterium | reverse complement strand
AGGAGCTATGGCAGGCGTTGAGTCAGCCGTGGAAGAGTGCGGTGCCAGAGAAAATTATGGCGGCAAATGGTTGTCTGGAATGTCGTCAAACAGGCTATGCGGGGCGTGTGGGTATCTATGAAATGATGACGTTGTCGAGTGGTCTGCGGGAGCACTTGCGTCATCAGAAGGTTGATATTGTTCAGATCCGTCAGCTGGCACACAAAGAGGGGATGCGACCGTTGCGCATTAGTGGCCTGCAGAAGGTGGCGAAGGGGCTAACCTCACTTGATGAGGTTTTTAGAGTCGCGCCGCCGCAGGTAGAAGAGTAATGGATGAGCTATTACTCTGATTGAAGTGTATTGGTCAACAGGAAGATCGGTTTTACCAACCTGGTAATGATATGGTTTGGTTACGTGTGAGTGTCACTGAATTTTCGTACCATTTCTGAAAGCATCTGCAGGTCGATATCGAGTTGCTTTTCACGTTGCTGAATTTGTTGTGAAAATTCAGTAAACGTTTCGATGAGTTTTGTTTTTTCATCTTGCTCATGGTCACCAAAGTGCTCACGATAGTATTGCCGTAGGGTTTCAAGCATGACAGAGCATTGTGTTTCGTTTATTTCTGTTTGGCACAGGGTTTCGATGAATGTGTTTTCAAGATTTAGCGGTGATTTATTGAATAGTCGCTGGTGGCGGGAAACAAGCTGTTGAATGATTTTCGCTGCTTCGGGTTCTTCAATGTCAGATACCAAGCGGGAGATGTTTGATGCAATCCCTGCCGTTGGTATTTGTGCCGAGATTGTTTTCTTTGCGGGTTCAGCGGTTGCAGGCAGGTTAAATGCAGCTGTGCCAAAGCGCTCAAGTGCCGCATCAATAAGTGGCTGTAGTAACTGTTTAGCTTGATCCTTGCTAGTCTCGGGATACTGTAGATAGGAGAGGATGGCGACTGATAGATAGTCGCCAGAGAGTTCTGTGTTGGACGCCGTGTCAGATGTGGCTTTAGGCGCAGAAATATCACTCGCATTACTGCTGGATTGGCTCTTGTCATGCCAGTATTTACTGAAATGGTGTGGTTTTTTACTGACGACAAGTTTGTTGTCGATGCGTGTGGCAAGTGCTTGAATACACTGACTTGCTGGGCTTTGAGGTTGTGCAATGATGATGGGGGTTTGCAGGTAAACGGCACTGCTAAGCAGTGGGTCTTCCGCAATACTGCCCATATAGCCAATACGTGTCCGCAGATATTTTTTAGTTGCAGCGGAAAAACGACGGAATATTTCATTTGCCTTTTGTGGGCTAGCGGCGCGATTCACAATGGTGTAGATCGGCTGTTTGAGTTGTTTACGTTTCATCACCCGTATGAGTGCAAAGGCATCTGTGAGTGAGGTGGGTTCAGGCGTGATCACCAGAATACAGTATTGCGCCGAGGCGAGAAATTCTAAAACCGCTTTGCCGATACCGGCAGCGGTATCGATGAGTAGATAGTCAAAGCGTGATTCTAGCAGTGCTAGCGCCTGGGATAGTACTTGATGTTGATCTTGATTGAGCTCTGCACACTCTGAGATGCCTGAGGCCGCAGGTACTACCTTGATACCATCAGGGCCATCGAGCATGATTTCATTGATATTTTTTTCACCGTTTAGCAGGTGCTCAATGGTGAATTTTGGCCTTAGGTTTAGCAGGATATTGATATTGGCGAGGCCGGTATCCGCATCTAGGATGCAGACCTTTGCTCCTAGTTTGGCGAGTGCGATGCCAAGGTTGGTGCTAATGCTGCTTTTACCGACGCCACCTTTGCCGCTACTGATGGCAATAACACGCGTGGGGCGAGTGAGTGACACCGCTGTTGGATCGGGGGGCAGCTTGGGTTCAGAAAGACTGGGTGCTGGTATGTGCATGATTAGTGGTATAGCGTTACCGTATGAGGCCGCGTTGCTAGATTCCCTCTCGTTCTGAATGGCTAAGGGTAATGGTATTGTTATATCGCATTATTTTGAGACCATTTATATCATTTTTTTTATGCGATTGCGTCTGATGGTCGTTAGTTTCCGGGGCGATGGTGTTCTTTTTGATGGAAATGGGGTTAGAAGTTTTAAGGGTATCTGTAATGTTGGTGGCAGATTGAGCAGGAAAATTTTCATCAAATTTCTGTATGATAGCGGGCGGAGCAGTGCCGATAGGCATCATGCGCTGTGCCAGAGGGGTCAGTGGTCGACCCAGATGTTGCTCGTAAATAGGAATAAATGCCATGATGTTCTGAATATAATTGCGCGTCTCTTTAAACGGGATGGTTTCCGCCCACAGGTCTGCTTCGACTCGTTTATTACCTGGAATCCAGCGTTTTACTCTGCTCTGGCCTGCATTGTAGGCGGCGAGGGCGAGAACCGGGTTGTTATTGAAGCGTTTCATCACTTTGCCTAGGTGTTTCATACCAAGCTTCAGGTTGGTATCAATGTCGATCAGTTGCATATGATTTTTGATGTGAATGCCAGTGCCACGCGTCAGCTGTTTGGCTGTGCGCGGCATCAGTTGCATTAATCCTATCGCTCCTGCGCTAGAGCGGGCGTCGGCAATGAAGGCACTCTCCTGGCGAATCAGGGCAAAGGCGAGTGCGACATCGATGTTATTTTTACTGGCCTTGAGCGTGATCTTGTTTTGGTGAACAAGCGGGAAACGTACATCAAGGTCATCGCGATGTTTAGTGCGAGCAATGGTAAGGATGGCGCGATCGTGCCAGCCCCAACGATGGGCTAATTGCCCAGCCTGGTGAAGCTGTTTTTCACTCATATGTTGGGTCGCGTGAAACCACTCTCTTCGCGCCTCTACCGCACGTTTAAGTATGAACAGTTCACGTGCCCTTAAAATGCCGGGGCGTTGTTCAATGTTGGTAGCGAGTTCATCGTTTTGTAATAAGGCGGCATGTTCGAGGCGGTAAGGGCGAGCGAGTTT
>QIHH01000250.1 GCA_003230195.1 Gammaproteobacteria bacterium | reverse complement strand
AGGTCTGCACCCAGTGCTAATGGTCGTTGCAGTGCCGCAGTACACACGGTGTTGTCTACCACCAGCAGGCAATCATGTCGCTTGGCAATCAGCGCAAGCGCCTTGATGTCGACCACCTCAGCCAATGGATTCGAAGGCGTCTCAATAAATAGCATACGGGTATTCGACTTGATCGACGCCTCCCACTGCGTCAGGTCAGTCAGTGTAATCGAATGATGCTCAATGCCAAACCGCGACAGGTATTTATTAAATAGTATCGTGGTACTACCAAAAATACCGTTCGATGAGAGAATATGATCACCGCTCTTTAACAGCGCACTACAGGTTGCCGTGATCGCTGCCATACCGGAGGCCGTAGCAACACAACGCTCTCCGCCTTCAAGTGCCGCTAAACGTCGTTCAAAAGTATTAACAGTTGGGTTGGTAAAACGTGAATAGATATTACCCGGCTCCTCGCCAGAAAAACGCGCGGCCGCTTGCTCAGCACTATCAAACACAAAACTGGAGGTGGTGAAAATCGGTTCCGATTGTTCACCTTCATGCGTACGCCTCTGCCCGGCACGCACACCGCGTGTACCGATACCGTACTGACTAAAATCTTTTTCTGTCATCACTACATCCCCACAAAATCAAATCTCAAAGCGAGGCGGATATGGAGCACCCGGAAGAAATTCCAAGCACAAAAAAACCCACCAAGTCGAAAACTAAAGCAGGCTCTTCCCGCTTTAGCTGAATTTTTAAGGCGCCCGCAAGCTGATTTTCAAATCGGCGCCCGGTGGTTACCCACCGCTGTACTAGGTAATACCTTACGCCTGTGTCCAGTGACTGTCAAGATAGGGCATAGGATACAATAGAATCTACGGCGTATTGTGCATGCCTATTACATTCACTTTAGGCTTCTCCTTCCCTTTGGCACTATCGGCTCGCGCCTTTTCCAGCTCACTCAGGTACTCAGGGGTGACATCACCGGTGACATATTCACCGTTAAAACATGATGTATCAAACTGCTCAACCGCCGGGTTTCCCGCACGCACCGCATCAATCAGATCATTAAGATCCTGATAAATTAGTTTATCCGCACCAATCACTTCACATACTTCATCATTGGTACGATTATGCGCAATCAACTCTTCAGCAGCCGGCATATCAATCCCGTAGACATTTGGATAACGCACTGGCGGTGCAGCAGAGGCAAAGTAGACACTTTTCGCACCGGCATCACGAGCCATCTGAATAATTTGATCTGAGGTGGTACCCCGAACAATCGAGTCATCCACTAACAAAACATTCTTACCCTTAAATTCCAACTCAATGGCATTCAGTTTCTGACGCACCGATTTCTTACGCTGCTGCTGCCCAGGCATAATAAAGGTGCGACCGATGTAACGGTTTTTAATAAACCCCTCTCGATAACGCAGCCCCATCTTATTGGCCAGTGCCAGTGCCGCAGTACGACTGGTATCCGGAATCGGGATCACGACATCGATATCAAGTTCAGGAAAATCACGCTGGATTTTGTCTGCCAGTTTTTCCCCCATACGCAGACGAGCGCGATAAACATAAATATCATCAATGATCGAATCAGGTCTCGCCAGATAGACATACTCAAAGATACAGGGGGCATAGACTGGATTTTCAGCACACTGCATTGTTTTCAGCTCACCATCAACCGTAATAAAAACAGCTTCGCCCGGCTCAACATCTCGAATACGCTCAAAGCCTAACGCATCCAGCGCCACACTCTCTGACGCAATCATATATTCATCACCCACATCAGAGGTACGCTTACCAAACACAACCGGACGAATACCATACGGGTCTCGAAAGCCGACAATACCAATCCCGGTGATCATTGCAATGGCAGCATAACCACCTTTACAACGACGATGCACGCCACGCACGGCTTCAAAAATATCATCGGCATCAATGTGCAGTTTATTGGCGCATTGCAACTCATGTGCAAACACGTTTAACAGCACTTCCGAATCAGAGTTAGTATTGATGTGTCGTTTATCATCACGAAACAAAGCTTCTTTCAACTCATCCGCATTGGTCAGATTGCCATTATGTGCCAGCGCAATACCGTAAGGTGAATTCACATAAAACGGTTGTGCTTCAGCAGAAGATGAACAACCCGCCGTTGGATAACGTACATGGCCGATGCCAACATTACCCTGCAGGTTAATCATATGCGAAGTATGAAAGACATCGCGTACCAGACCATTTTGCTTACGCAGGTAGAGTTTGCCATCATCACAAGTCATGATTCCGGCGGCGTCCTGTCCACGGTGTTGCAATACTGTCAGCGCATCATAGATCGCCTGATTCACGTTACTCTTCTGGACAAGTCCGACCACACCACACATTTAAAAACCCTCATCAAAAAATAAAATAGTTAAATCTGTCTCACTTCAATTAACTAGAGATCAATCTGCTGACTCTTAATACCTTGTTCCATATGACCTGCAAAATTACCAGAGAGCCAGTTTGCCGCCTGTTCAAAATACTCAACCACAATGGAATTCGACCAAGCCGGTTCCGCCGCCATTGGCGAAATGCCTCCTAGCAGTACTAATACAACCACGATCAAAGCACCACGCAAGGCACCAAAAAGAGAACCAAGCAGGCGATCAATCCCTTTCAGACCACTCAGATGAATCAACTTTGTCACTAGGTGATTCACCAGCATGCTCACCACCAGCACACCCACAAACAGGCCAATAAATGCTAATGCAAAACGCAATCCGTCATGGCTAACAAAATTTTCCAAAAACAGTGCGAACTCGCTCGAAAACTGTAGCGCAGTCCAACCTGCCAGCACCCACCCCAATAGCGACATCACCTCTTTCACCAAGCCTCGCAGCACACCGATCAACATCGATATCAGGATCACGCCCGCAAGCGCATAATCAAGCCATATCAATGTCACTACTTAATCGCTCCTGC
>QIHH01000205.1 GCA_003230195.1 Gammaproteobacteria bacterium | reverse complement strand
CCTTGAACGGCATGGATGAGTGGAATACGCGCCAGCACGGAAGATCAGGGCTGGTGGATCGTGTGCGTGAAAGCCGCATTACAACGCTTGAGGCGGCACGTGAAACGCTCGATTTTATTCAGAGACATGTCCCTGCCGGTAAATCACCGATGTGTGGCAATAGCATCTGCCAGGATCGCCGCTTTATGTATCGCTTGATGCCTGAGCTAGAGGCTTATTTTCATTATCGCAACCTTGATGTCAGCACATTAAAAGAGTTGTCGCGTCGTTGGTCACCAGCGGTCTATCAGGGGTTCAGCAAAGAGTCGTCACATCTGGCAATGAATGATATTCGAGATTCAATCAACGAATTGAAACATTATCGCGAACACTTCATTCAATTGCCGTAGACCCCATCATTTTATTTGAGACCTTTGCAGGAGAAATAGTTTTCGTCCCAGTAAGGCAAAAATGATCGAGAAACCGGAGTTTGCTAGTGCAAATGAGGACTTTGAGAATATTTTTAACGCCACTGGGGCGGAAAATATGAATCGCGCAAAGGTTTCGTTTAGTTTAGGAGAGTAGTGAATGAATAACGCTTCGCAGGCATGGAATATTGCCATGCATATCAATAAAGGCAGCACGGGTGCGCTTGTCTCAGTGAACCATGACGGCGAAAAGACAACGGTTAATAAAATTCCGTTGCTGAGTGCTGCAGGCAGTGAGCGCGAGCAGGTGTTTATTGGTGTGGCGGCAGACGGTGCTGTGATTCAAATGGATGCCAATAGTCAGGCAATTAAACATCATGATACTTTTTTGGCTGAAAGCTACGTGCCGTATGCCTATCCTCACTTTGATGGCGATACCCATTGGTATTCCTATGATGGCGATAAAGAGTCGGGTGAAGATCGCCAAGCCTGTCCGACGGGTGGTGCGCCGATGTTGGTGGTGCGAAACAACGGTAAGGGTGCGGAGATAGTGAAGATGATCTGCCTCGGGCGTGGCCATCACGTGGTCGCTTTTTCTGCGCCAACAAAAACTGATGCGTCTATTCCAAAGCAGGCCTTTGTCAGTAATCTACTGGATGGCAACATTGTTGTGTTGGGAAATGACCCGGCAGATGCAGAGCATTATCTACAGGTGATTAAGACCATCGACCTGTGTGAAGCAGATAAAGAAAAGAGTGGTGAGCATTGCACCCCTAATAATGCTTTTCCTCACGGCATGGCCTTTTCACCGCTGACCGGCAAGGTCTATAGTCTGAATAACGGCTACGCTTCAATTGTGGTGATTGACCCGCTCTCGCTTGAAATTGATTCACGCCTGCAGATGAAAAAGAGCAGTAATCTGCTGTTGAGTGCTGATGGTCGTTACCTGATTGGTAAAGGGGCTGATCGTAAGCGTGATCCTGAGCATGTGACGGGGTATATCTCGGTAGTGGATGTGATGAGTGGCAATACTGAAGTGGTACTTGATCTACCCGATATCTACCCGAGTACTTACCGTTTCAATCGTGATGGCCGTAAGCTTTATGTGACGACAGCGGCAACCGGCAAAGGGACACAGCGTGATAATCTTAAGATGAATCTGTTGCAGGTCTATGACACCTCAGCGCTGCCTGAAATCAAATTGATTAAAGAGGTGAGGGTGGGTGTTGCCGATTGCGGACGCCGTCCGCTTGCCTATATCACCTCAAATGATGGGCCTGATCGCCTCTTTATCCCTAATCCAACCGATGGCACATTGACAGTGCTCGATGGTGCAACGGATGAAGTGCTAGCGACCATCGATATTGATGAGGGTAATGCCAACGAGATCACCTTTTCATTCTGGGATGGAGAGGTGTTTGGTAGTTAAATTGCAACGAATAAAATAGAGGCGTTATTATATTTTGGTTTGAATATGATTAATTCGATTGATACGAGATGTTGTAAACAGGAAGTGCCGCTCGTTCCCAATCGCCACCTTGTTCACGTATATTATTCACATCATAAGCGCGTACCCCTAAATCCAGCGCGATGATACCGGGGGCAATAATTCTGGCCTTTTTGCTGAATTGACCTAATGCGCTGGCCTCTATGTTGTTTTGCATGGTTGAATACATTGTTTTGATGTTTTGATGGCCCTTGCTATTGTCACGGCCCGTTTCGTACCATGCGCCTGTGTGGGAATGTATACCGTCACGGCACATTGCAAGATATGGGTTACCACGCAGGCAGATGAAAACCAGAAAACTACCTCACTAAATCAATAAGAAACACCACCCCATCCAAAGCTATAAGTATTAACATGCTAACAAGGAAAAACAAACTAAAACCAACCATTAGCTTGCAAATGATTTTTTCGAATGGCGTAGTGTATTGCTCCACTAAGTCTTTATTAGCGAACATATATCCATGTGAGCGTTTTTTCCGTTTGGCCATCCATTCTTTGGAAAAAAATACTGCTTCAGCGACATTGAGTGCATACCAGCCCCACCAAAGATGAAATCCCAGCTCATCTCTGGTGATTGGATTTTTTCTGAGTCTTCGCACTGTTTTAATATTAATAATGAAAAATAAAATAACAATTACCATCATTGAAATGAATATTGTCAAAGCGACTACGAATTCCATTTTTATTTAAAACCCATGAACTTCCTCACTTCATCGTAGAGAATTTCACCCAACTCTTTACCCTTATCATTAGCAAGTAAAGAGGCACCTGCAGTCGCGACAATGATGGCGGTCCAGCCTAGGGGAGTTATCGTTAAAAAAATTACAGTGGCTGCTTTTATACCTAAAACACCCACGCCCGCGCTTGCTGCAAACCCAAAGCTTTCAACAAACGCTGCTCGCTCCCAATCCCCACCTTGTTCACGTATATTATTCACATCATAAGCGCGCACCCCTAAATCCAGCGCGATGATACCGGGGGCAATAATTTTTGCCCTTTTGCTGAATTGGCCTAATGCGCTGGCCTCTATGGTGTTTTGCA
>QIHH01000216.1 GCA_003230195.1 Gammaproteobacteria bacterium | reverse complement strand
GGGATTTAAAACCCCGTATGAAGTTTTTGAAGAACTAACCGGGATTAATGAAAAAACATTAACGGGTTATGCACTTATGACTTGAATTCAGGCGAGTCTATTTTCCGCTCCAGCTGCGTTATAAATGATCTCAAAACAGTCATTTACTGGGTGTAAACTCCATTTTTTCGATCATTGTTACCTTGCTGGAACGAAAACTAGTTCTCGTGTAAATGTCTCATTATGGCGGTCTTCTTTTCTGTCAAAATCTCACTCTTTCTTGGGGTGACCGTGAAACCCAAAAGAGAATGTTCGAAAGGAAGGAGTCTCCTTGAGTGGATTTTTCCTAGGTTAACGAAAAGCCAACACCGCAAAGCTAATGACTAAAAAGATGAGAAATGGCCCAATTGCTGCAAAGCGTTTCATCTTTTTCATTGCTGCAATCCCTTCTTCGCCTTCCCTTCGTTTTGCTTTGATGGCGAATACTTTCATCATCACGGTATAAAAGAGGATCGCTGCGACCATCGCCATCTTCATCCAGAAGGCCCAGTTGAGTGTGTTGATATCAAAGCTAGGCTGCATCAACAGAAAGTAACCGCTAGCAAGTAAAAGCATTAATCCCAGCAGACCAACACCAGAAATGGCAGCACCTGCGCCTAGCATTATTTTTTTGGCTGATGCGGGGTCTTTTAAGCGGCGAGCGTGCAGCGCTAATCCGAACATATAGAAAGAGGTGCCGGCACCCATCGCTAGGCCGAGAAAATGAAGGATCAGGATAAAGTTATACATGTGGCCATTGTGACACAACTTAATTGCGAGGTCGTAACCACTATGAGACTTTTACACGAGCCTATTTTCCGCTCCAGCTGCGTTGTAAATGGTCTCAAAACAGTTATTTACTTCGTGTAAACTCCGTTTTTTCGATCATTTATGCCTTGCTGGAACGAAAACCAGTTCTCGTACAAAGGTCTCACTATATTAATCTTGTTGTTTGATCGTATTTTCACTTCCTATTGATGTAGGGTGGTTGTTTAAAGGCAAACAGACTACTATTACCAGAGCGGTTGAAGATTGCTTCAACCTAACCAGCCAATATGTATTGATAGAGGATAGTCGTGTGGAACAACAAACGATGGCGCTGTTTGATTTACCGTATCAGTGGATATTCCCCGTGATCTTTATCTCGATGACAGCGCTCATTGCATACAGCTTTATGAAGTACGTGATTTTGGCTGACGATGACGACGAAGAGAAAGAGGAGCAGGTGAAGAAAGGCGAACATACGGCGTCGACTCAAACATCGACTTCAGCTCCTGTATCGGAACAGGTGCCGGCATCGCCACAGGCAAGCGAGCAGCCAGAAGAAAAAGATTCAAAATGAGTCTTGCACGATGTTTTTACCCTCTTACGGTGTTAAAAATGGTCTCAATCGGTTATTGATAGCGATAAACTCCCTCATTCCGTGCGCTTTTGCCTCGCCTAACGCGCCCACTGTTGGCGCCAGAGAATAAAATCACTGCTAATGCAAAGGTCTCAAAGTCAGTAACAACGACGATCATGCGTGTCGGCACGCGTGATCGTCAATTTTAGTCTGCGTTTTTCTCATTACACCATGCATTTCCCGTTGGCTGCTTTCGCAGCCTGTATCGTGTCAAAACCTCTTTCTTGATAGTAGGGGTACTGGGAGTACTTTGAGCATGAGATGATAAAGTGGTTGCAATTGAGAATGAGAATAATTATCATTAATTTACCTTAGGAATAATGTGTTTTATTCGATTTTGTTATTGTGAGAGTCAGGCAATGAAAATGTTAAAGAAGCTAGGTGTAACCCTGTTAGGGGTGATGATGGCGATGCCAGTGGTACAGGCTGCGGATAACGAGCTGGTGGTCTATTCTGGCCGCAGCGATAAATTTGTTAAGCCGGTTATTAAAGCATTCACCAAAGAAACGGGTATTAAGGTCATTTTGCACAGTGCAAAATCGACGGCATTACTGAATAAATTAAAGATTGAGGGTGAACGCACTCACGCTGATCTTTACTTGAGTAATGATGCGGGGAGTCTTCAATTGGGTAGTCAAATGGGCTTGTTCCAGCCGCTGCCTAAAAACATTGTTGATGTGATTGATTCAAAACTACGTGCTGAAGATGACACTTGGGTTGGCTTGTCTGCACGAGCCCGGGTATTAGTTGTCAATACTGGGGTTGATACGAGCTTTGTAAAATCGGTGTTTGATCTCGCTGATCCGAGATTAAAAAACCGCATTGCGGTGACTCATAGTGGTAACGGCAGTTTTATTGCGGGTGTTACTGTCTATATGGAAGCCGCTGGTGTTGAAAAGACGCGTAAGTGGTTAGAAGGTGTGAAGGAAAATATGGGTGGCCGTACCTTTAATAAACACAGTAAAGTGGTCAAGGCTGTCGCAAGCGGCAAACGCGCGATAGGGCTGGTGAATCACTATTATATCTATCGCTATCTGGATAAGTCACCGGATACGTCGATCAAGGTGATTGTGCCTGATCAGGCCGATGGAGAGATGGGCGTGGCATGGAATGTCGCTGGTATTGCCGTTAGCAGATATTCAAAGAAATCTGCGGCTGCCACTCAGTTTGTCGAGTACCTAGTTTCAGAAAAAGGGCAGAAGTTGTTTGCCGAAGTGAACCGTGAATACCCGGCGCGTAAGGGGGTGGCCGCCTCTGCGGTGATTCCCGCTGCAGATACCATGCGAGCCTCAACCGTTGAGATGACGACGCTGGGCAAGCAGCGTAATGTGACGATCGATCTGCTAGAAGCGGTTGGTATGCCTTAGTAAGGGTGTGGAAATGATGGGCTAGTCACTGGTGATAAAACGGTTTTCAACACTCTCTGGAGTCACGGGGATAGTCGTCTTAATGGCGGCTATCCCTTTGCTCTTTGTTGTCTATAGCAGTTTCCAGCTTTCGCGCTGGCTTGGGTTATGGGATACACGTCTACCAGATCTACTGGCCAATACCGTTTGGCTTGGGTTTGTGGTTGCCGTTGGTTCGCTTCTGCTGGGGATCTCTTCGGCGTGGTTAATTGCGCGGAGAGCGTTTACCGGCCGTACATTAGCGATCTGGCTGATGGTGTTACCGTTGGCGATACCGACTTATGTATTTGCCTATATCTATACATCGCTACTTTCTGATGAGGGCTGGCTGGGGCTGGCATGGCTGGTGCTGTTTGGCGATTCAGTGGGGATTCCTGATATCTATACCGGATGGGGAGCTGCTTTTATTCTTTCGTTGGCAGGGTTTTCATATGTGTTTCTGCTAGTGCGCACTTCGTTACTGCAGTCTAGCCCCAGCATGGAGGAGGCAGCCAGAATTCAGGGGGCAACCTCGATAGAAGTTTTTTGGCGAGTGCAATTGCCGTTACTTCGCCCAGCACTGGCTGCGGCTTTGGCGGTGGTTGTGTTACATGTGCTTTCCGATTTTGGTGCGGTGAGTATGTTGCAGTATCAGACCTTTACGCTGAGTATCTACATGCAGATGGAGGGGCGGATGGATAATCAGGCGGCGGCAGGGCTTAGTTTAGTGCTGGTGACGATGAGTCTGATGTTCTTGGTGCTAGAGCGATTCTTCCGTAATCGACAGCGTTATTTCAGCAGTAGTCGCGCGCGAAAATTTCAGGTGAAAAAAGCGAGTGGACGTGAATTGGTGCTCATCTGGGCCTGTCTTGGTTTGATTGCGCTGTTTGCATTTATATTACCGCTAGTTTGGGTATTGCACTGGAGTTGGCAGGCGTGGCGCGTGGGTCTGGTCGGCGCAGAATTTTGGGGTTACACCCGAAACTCACTCGTGTTGGGCTTTGTTGCTGCGACGTTTACAGTGGTGGTGGCACTACCGGTAGCACTTTATCATGCGCGTATGCGCTCATGGTTGAGTACCTGTTATTTACATCTATCCAGCATTGGTTTTGTGTTACCTGGGCCGGTGGTGGCATTGGGTGTGATCACGTTTGTATTGACGCAAATGCCGCTACTCTATGGTGGGCTTGCCGTTTTGCTGATGGCACTTGTGGTGCGATTTCTGCCGCTGGCAGTACAGTCGCAAGAGGCCGCACTGCAGCAGTTAACGCCATCGCTTGAGCAGGCCGGGCGTGTATTGGGAGCAGGACCATTAGAAAATTTATGGCGAGTAACCTTGCCGATGATTCGCGGTGGCATGGTGACCGCGTGGGTGTTGGTGTTTATCGATGTGATCAAGGAGCTGCCCGCTACCTTGATTTTGCGCCCGATTGGTTATGACACATTACCGGTTCGTATCTGGATCGAATCAAGTGAGGAGATGCTAGAGCTAGCCGCGCCAGCGGCGCTAATGTTGATTCTTGGTACGCTGCCTGCTTTATGGATAATGATGAGGGTAGAGCGTACACGCTGATGCCTGATAAACCCCTCGTATAAAAAGCACTTGGAATTCAATGAAGTGACGGTTATATTGGGTGCGATTTAGTGGGTATGAAGGGCATTTGATAGGCTCTTTGGGTGGATTCAGAAGGTATCAGCAATAGTGTAACCAAAGGTGGCAGGATGCTACATATATATGTGCATGATGCACAACAAAATCTGGTACATGCTTGATGCCCATTATTGTTTAGTGACGGGGAGTAACGATGGGTGCAAAAACAGCGCTTTATCAGGAGCATCTGAATTTGGGTGCAAAGGTAGTTGATTTCGCGGGTTGGGATATGCCGTTGCATTATGGCTCGCAGGTTGAAGAGCATTATAAGGTACGGGGGGACGCGGGCATGTTTGATGTTTCGCATATGACCTTTGTTGATCTTAAGGGTGATCGCGTGCGAGAGTTT
>QIHH01000223.1 GCA_003230195.1 Gammaproteobacteria bacterium | reverse complement strand
TGAGTGGTTCACCGATGCCCATTTGTTGCACGATTACCGCATATAGAATCAGCGGCAGTGAGGGTGCGAATAGCAGGCCGAGACTACCGGAAGTGGTGATCAGACCGAGGTTGAAGTTCTCTTTATAACCGGCTTGCATTAAGGCAGGAAAGAGCAGTGCGCCGAGCGCAACAATGGTGACGCCAGAGGCACCAGTGAAGGCTGTGAAAAATGCGCAGGCGAAGAGGGCGACAATCGCCAGCCCTCCTGGCAACCAGCCGAGCAGTGCTTGGCTGATGCGTACTAGGCGTGCTGGCGCCTGACTTTCGCTAAGTAGATAACCAGCAAAGGTAAAGAGTGGGATCGATACTAGCATTGGCATTTCGGCTAGGCGGAAGAATTCAATACCCATCACGGCCAAATCGATATCAGCTTGGTAGAAGCCCCACATTGCACCAGCGGCAATCACGGCAAACAGTGGTGCACCGAGCAGTGCGAGCAGGATGAGCAGTAGTGTGACGAGCATTATGGTATGCGCTCATCAGGTGGTTTGTTGCCTTGTATGAGCGCAATGCATCGTGCTAGGCAGGTAAAGCCACAGCGCAGCGCAATCAATCCAAAACCAAAGGGGATGATTGCTTCGCATAGCCATGCGGGTACCGATCCAAAGGCAGTGGTGCCATCTTCGAACTCCATCAGCACAAAACGGTAGCTATGATAGGCGAGTAGCCCGCAGATGATGGCGGTAAAGAGATCGAGAATGATTTGATTGACGCCTTTAAGGTGTTCAGGCAAAAAGCGTGAGAGTATATCGATACTGATGTGGTTTTGTTCGCGGGTGGCGACCATCGCACCCAGCATGCCGACCCATAGGACTAAAATACTGAGTGAGGGGTCACCCCATGAGAGACCGCTGTCCCAGAAATTGCGCATAATGATCTGTGCACTGGCGAGCGCAATCATCACGAAGAGTGATAGCGCGAGTAGGCAGTTCTCTACAAAGGTGATGCCACGATTGATGAGTTGGATCGGGTTGCCGTTTGGATCGTTTGCTGAGTTTATCTGCGGCATTCCCTAGCTGACGTCTTGATTGATTAGTGGCTTGAGGTCTGGTTTTTGTGGGATACGATTGATGGCGCGCGGTAAGCATCAAGGTGTTTCTGTAGTGTCTCGGTAATCTCGTTTGATAATACGCCTTTCTGCATCATGCTTTGTTCGACGTTATTGTGGATGTCGAACCACTGCCCGGTTAATTGTGGTGCTAGCTTAATAAAGATGATGCCTTGTTCCTGTAGTGCGGCGCGTGCGTTGATATCATTTTTACGGTTAAGTTTATTGAGTCGTTTGAAGGTATTGCCCATCACTTCAGAGACGACCGCCTGATCATCCATAGCGATGCGTTTGAATTTTTTCTGGCTGATCACCATTGAGGCATAGAGGTATGTGAGTGGTTCATCCATCAGGTACTTCACACGGGTGTGCCATTGAAGTGCGATCGCGCCACTGGCAGAACCGGCAATGGTATCGACCAAGCCGGTCTGGAGCCCGGTCAGGACGTCAGACAGGGCGAGCGAAATGGGTGAAATGCCGATGGATTCAAATGCGGTGCGACTGATATCGTCGCCCCGTGGCACCCATACTTTTTGTCCTTTGAAGTCATCGACGGTTTTTATCGATTGATTTGACATGAGATAAGCAAAGCCACCTTCGGCCAGACCAAAGCTGATAAAGCCGTTTTCTTTCAGGCCTTTGATTAATAGTGGGTCCATTCTTTGTCGGACATAATCAACTTCTGCTTCGGTTCGAAAGGTAAACGGCAGGCTGTAAATACCGATGTCTGGATAGATGGCGGTCAGGCCGCCGCTGACGATGGCGCCGCCGTGCAATTGGCCAATGCGAATTTTGCGCAGCACGCTTTTGTCATTACCCATGATGCCACCGGGGAAAAAGCGAAATTTGACGCGACCACTGGTGCGCTCTTTTATTTCGTCGGCACCTTTGCGTATTTCATTCATCCATGCGGTGCCATCAGGTGCAAGGGTGGCGATTTTGAAGGTGAATGCCTGTGCTGGCAGGGTTAAAACGGCGCTCAGCAGGGCGCCAATCATTAATAAACATCGCATTTATTCACTCCTCGAAATATGCGGCAGAGCTATCCAGTAATTGGCGCGCCTGTTGTTGCGCCAGCGTATTACTCAGGGTGAGGCCGCTCTCTTTCGGATTGGCGTCCATCACCTCATTCAGTAACTTATCATGCAGTGCTTGGTCAAAAACTAATCTTGCATAACGGCGTGCGAATTCTACTTTTGCGTAAAGGTTTCGGCCATTCGAATATTTAATCGCATTTTCAAAATGTTTACGACCAATTTCGGGTTTTCCACCCAGTGCGGGAGGGCGTAATGTGCGCAACACAGCCAAGTAGAGTTGAGCCTGACCGCGTTCGTAAGCGGGATCGAGTTTGATGATTTGCTCAAAGGCGAGTTCAACCTTTGGTAGTTCAGCGATGGCGCGAAAATCACCGCTGTGAGCCTGGATCCAGCCTGTCCATGCAGTGGCGTAGCCGTAAAGCAGTGGTAGTTTATTGTTTTTTACTTTGATGATTTCTTGGGCGAAATTATCAAATGAGCCTTTGTCGTATAGGCATACCGTGGGATATGGTTGGCACAGTGCGCGGCGCGCGTAATCATGGGCTTTGTCAGCCAGCCGTGCGGCACGTTGTTTATCTTCAACAAAGATACCAGCATAGGTGTCGTAAAGGCGCGCACCGGCAAGTAACAGCTCTTCATTGTCAGGGTCGTTAAGAATGAAACCATCGATTAGTAGCAGGTAGGCAGGTTCGCCATCGCGTACTGTTTCGAGATCATTGTGATTGGCGATGCCGAGCGAAAGACTATCAGCCACGTTGCGCATCGCGCTCGATGCGCAGCCGCTGATAAATGTTGCCAGCAACAGAATGGAGGCAAGCCTGATTGTATTTTGGGTATGCAATGTCAACCGCTTGATTTGTGTAAATTGCGCTTAGGCTAACCGGTATCAAGCTGCAGAACAAGTGGTTA
>QIHH01000187.1 GCA_003230195.1 Gammaproteobacteria bacterium | reverse complement strand
ACCGTGAGATTAACTCAGACCTGCAACTGTCATCGATCTCTGGCGGCACTGATATTATCTCCTGCTTTGCACTTGGCAATCCGCTACTGCCGGTCTACCGCGGTGAACTGCAGTGCCGCGGTCTCGGCATGAAAGTTGAAGTCTTCGATGAGTCCGGCAAGGCAGTCAACAATCAAAAAGGTGAGCTGGTCTGCAGCGCACCAGCCCCTTCCATGCCACTTTGTTTCTGGGGAGATGAGGGCAACAGAAAATACCGCGCAGCCTACTTTGAACGTTTCGAAAATATCTGGGCCCATGGTGACTATGCTGAAATCACCACGCATGATGGTATCATTATCTATGGACGCTCTGATGCGCTACTTAATCCTAGTGGCGTGCGTATCGGCACCGCAGAGATCTATCGTCAGGTAGAAAAACAGCCCGAAATTACAGAGAGTATCGCGGTCGGCCAGCATTGGGAAGGTGACATACGCATCATACTATTTGTAAAACTACAGAAAGGGTATGAGCTCAATGAAGTACTCGTCACTCAGCTAAAGCACCGCATCCGGCAAAACACAACGCCCCGTCATGTGCCCGCTAAAATCATTGCGGTAGATGATATTCCACGCACTCGCAGTGGCAAGATTGTGGAGCTTGCAGTGCGTCATGTCATCCATAATGAGGAGGTGCTCAACATCAGCGCGATTGCCAACCCCGAGGCACTTAACTGCTTCAGAGGACTGTCTGAGTTACAGCTATAATAGACCATGAACGGTATCAATCCAACCAGACAAGACAAGACCCTTATAAAGTGGTTGATGTATTAGCAGGCAGTAGAAAAGGAAACATTCTACGATTATCCCTACTAGTTTGCGATCGTGAATGCTATCAGAAGATAGATTTCCTACCGTGCTGAAAAATCAACAGATTTAATTATTGTTTTACGATAATTATTTACCTATAATCATTAAATTCAAGGAAAAACCAAAATTGGAGAATAAAATGGCAAGTCACAATATCCAACAGATCAGCCGCAGATTCAGGCAGCTATTTTTGATCATTGCAATAGCATTGCCACTGTTAACTCTGTTCTACTGGGTGTTATTCAATTATTTACCGCAAGGGCTGCGGCCACTACAGCCTTACGTCATTGGTGCATTGCCATGGACCACTGCATCACTCGCCCTTCTTGCCTCCCTTCTTCCGCTTAGCGTTGTAGTATTCGGCCTTGTAACACTCGTTCAACTATTCAGGCTATATGAAAATGCTATCTACTTCTCACACGAGACAGTCACGCTCTTTCGCCGCCTAGGAATCACTTTGATGCTCTGGGTCGTGGCAAGCCCACTCCACTCTTCACTGCTCAGCATCGCTGTCACATTTAACAATCCACCAGGAGAAAGAATGCTAGTCATGACACTTGATTTTGGTGATCTTGCAATGTTGTTAATCGGTACCATTGTCATCTTGATTTCATGGATTATGGAAGAAGGACGCAAGCTTGAAGAAGAACAGGCTTACACGGTATAGACAATACAATGACTATTATCATCAATCTGGATGTCATGCTTGCCAGGCGCAAAATGAAATCCAATGAGCTCGCACAACACATTGGTATCACAGAACAGAATCTTTCAATTTTGAAGACGGGTAAAGCAAAAGCGATACGCCTTTCAACCTTAGATGCCATCTGTCTTCATCTGAATTGTCAACCAGGGGATATTGTTGAATATCGAAATGACACACCAGACGAAACCTGACCCTACCTCTTTTCCAAATAAAAACAGCCATTAATCACGACTGCTATTCTTTATAACCCTATCCATACTGCTACATGGCATAATATTGTCATTACTAAAAACCGCCGATAAAACCAACTTAACAAAATACAAATTACCACTAATTTCGATCACATTAGTATCAGCCCGTGCCACTCAAATTCAGTCGCAATCATCAGATATAGATGTCAATACAAACACCCTAGCCCCTGTTATTCCAGAAGAACTCGAGAATACGAGCAAAGCGAAAAATAAAAGTGAGGGCATCACTTCACCAGTAACATTCACCTCCCCTTCCACCTCATCACCTTCTGCAGCACAACTCATTCATCAAAGCCGCGCATTGATACGTTTGGGCAACATATCTCCTCACGAACGTCCTCTAAAGTCTGTCATCGTGAACAATAAAAACAATCAACCGAATGAGATTGAAGACTACCACCTGAATGATGGAAATATGAACATTAAAATAAAATCACTCTTCGATGGATATCAATGCTTTGAAGCACCTCACCTACCCTCAAACAACGATCTTATTGAAATAATATGGCGACATAAACGGTGCTGATTCATCAGAAATTTTAAAGTTTTGGATAACATGCAGTTCTGGCCAAATCAATGTTATATTCTACAGACTGCACCTGCGTTCAACAAAAACCCGATATATACCCACTATTAATCCTAGTACACACACTTGGCCCAAATATCACCCGACACTATGAGCACGCAATTCTCAGCCAATACAAATACGGAATAGCCAGCCGAACATGACCACCACACTAAAAAACCAACGATAGACTTCGCACGCCTGCTTAGAAAAATTGGTTCCTCGCTGTTTCAGATGGGTAATAGAGTTAGAATAAGGCGCAAATTTTAGCAACGGAGCAAGAAAAGTAAAACGATGGAAGCAGAATTATTTGCTGCGGCACTGGGCCTGCAAACCCCTTGGTATGTTTCTGAACTAGATTTTTCAGCGAGCAAGAAACGGTTGGATATCAACATAGATTTCGAAGCCGGAGGTCTTTTTCCTTGCCCGGTTTGTGGTGCACCCTCAAAAGCCTATGACAGCACTAGCAGCAGTTGGAGACATTTAGATTTCTTCCAGCATGAAGCCCACCTCAACGCTAGAGTTCCTCGGATGACATGTCCTAAGGGGTGCGGTACAAAACGGGTAGAGGTTCCGTGGGCGCGGTCAGGAAGTGGATTCACCCTGCTATTCGAGGCACTGTTGTTAACGCTTTGCAAAGAGATTCCCGTCGCAAAGGTAGCAGAACTGGTTGGAGAGCATGACACACGGA
>QIHH01000150.1 GCA_003230195.1 Gammaproteobacteria bacterium | reverse complement strand
GAGTTGACACGCCAGCGTGGCCCACCCACATTAAAGCTAACCTCTGCCATCACTTGACCCGCCAGCAGCCAGCGGTGGGTGACCGTTTGGCCCTGTAAATTGCGCAGATCACTAAAGAAATAAACCTTGTTAACATCGTTGCTCAGAACGTTCACTTTATCGACCGGTTCACGGGCTTCAATCGCGGATGTGAATTGCGCACGCGCGACTTCGCCGGAATTGGTATTGGCATTGGCAAATTGAAATGGGCATTGGCATTGGCAAATTGAAATGGGCCAATGGTGGTTATAAACAGTGCTAGTAATGTGAGTACTCTTTTCATCTTAAGCTCCTTGCTGGTTGCTTACATCGCTTCAATACGTTTCAATTGCTCTTTTAACTTCGCCAGTGATGATTGGATCTCTGCCAGCTTCGCTTTCTCTTTTTCAACCACCGCAGCAGGGGCCTTCTCAACATAGTTGGGGTTCGCCAGTTTTCCACTGACGCGCGCCAACGCTTTTTCCAGCTTGCCGATTTCTTTTGTCAGCCTGGTAAGCTCAGCTTCTTTATCGATCAGGCCTGCCATTGGGATCAGCAGTTTCATTTCACCCACTAGTGCGGTGGCGGACTCAGGCACATCATCACCTTCAGAGAGTATCGTCACCGACTCCAGTTTCGCTAGTGTCATGAGAAAATCACGATTATTTTCAAGTTTGGCCGCATCATCACGGCTGCTATTCTGTAGCAGTATCGGCAGTGGCTTGCTGGGTGGGATGTTCATGCCGCTACGAATCTTACGTACCCCCAGGATGCATGCCATGACCCATTCGATGTCATCAATTGCCTGTTGATCAATCTTACTCTCATCCGATTCTGGATAAGGCTGCAACATAATCGTAGTGCCTGCAATGCCCGCCAGCGGTGCAACACGCTGCCAGATCTCTTCGGTGATAAACGGAATCACGGGATGAGCCAGTCGCAGGATACCTTCAAGTACCTGAAGCAGTGTCTGGCGAGTACCGCGCAGCGCTGCGGCTGAACTTTCATCAGAGTAGAGAATCGGCTTGGATAGTTCTAGGTACCAGTCACAATATTCATTCCAGGTAAACTCATAAATCGTCTGCGCGGCGTGATCAAAGCGATAGTTTTCAATTGAGTTCTGTACCTGTGCGACAACCGTCTGCAGGCGAGAAGTGATCCAGCGATCTGGCAGGCTCAATTCAACTACCTCACCTAGGCCAATCTCTTTCTCTTGTGTGTTCATCAACACATAACGCGCCGCGTTCCATAATTTATTACAGAAGTTGCGATAGCCTTCAACCCGCTTAAGATCAAACTTGATATCACGCCCGGTCGAGGCGAGTGCTGCAAAGGTAAAACGCAGTGCATCGGTACCAAAGGCGGGGATGCCATCCGGGAATTCTTTACGGGTCTGTTTCTCGATCTTCTGCGCCAGTTGTGGCTGCATCATACCACTGATGCGTTTGCTGACCAGTGCTTCGAGTTCGATGCCATCGATCAGATCAATCGGGTCGAGCACGTTACCCTTTGATTTAGACATTTTCTGTCCAAAAGAGTCACGTACCAGGCCGTGGATGTAGATATCCTTGAATGGCACCTGACCATCCATGAACTTCATCCCCATCATAATCATACGCGCGACCCAGAAAAAGATGATGTCAAAGCCGGTCACTAATACTTGAGTGGGATAGAAATTTCTCAGGCGTTCGGTATCTTCCGGCCAACCGAGGGTAGAGAAGGGCCACAGGGCAGAACTAAACCAGGTGTCGAGCACATCGTCATCCTGACGCAGTGCGACATCAGCGCCTAGGTTATGTTTGCTACGTACCTCTTTTTCAGAACGGCCGACGTAAATATTTTCCTGTTCGTCATACCATGCAGGGATGCGATGGCCCCACCAGATCTGACGCGAGATGCACCAGTCTTCGATATTGTTCATCCAGTCATAGTAGGTGTTTTTCCAGTTGTCTGGCACAAACTTGATGTCGCCATCTTTAACTGCCTTGATCGCAGGCTCTGCCAGTGGCGCAACTTTTACGTACCACTGGTCGGTGAGAAACGGTTCGATCACTGCACCAGAACGGTCACCTCTTGGCACCATCAACTTATGCTCTTTAATGCTGTCTAGCAGACCATCGGCAGCAAGCTTTTCAATCACTAATTTACGTGCGTCATAGCGATCCAGACCGTAAAATTCAGCAGGAATAATATCGCTATGTTCATCATCCTCACCAATAATCACCGCATCGATGGTGAAGATATTAATCAAACCGCCATTCGGTAGCGCTGCAATCGCAGACGCATCGCGGTGGCCGTTCCACACGCCGTAATCGTTAAAATCATGGGCAGGCGTGATCTTCACGCAGCCGGTGCCAAACTCAGGGTCAACATAGTCGTCAGCAATAATCGGAATCAGGCGGTTAGTGAAGGGCAGCTTAACCTGCTGGCCAATCAGATGAGTATAACGTTCATCACCCGGATGTACCGCAACGGCAGCATCACCGAGCATTGTTTCAGGACGGGTGGTGGCAACAATCAAATGACCACTGCCATCGGCAAGCGGATAACGCATATGCCACATGTGGCCATTCTCTTCTGTGGAGAGTACTTCGAGATCAGAAACAGCAGTGTGCAGTTCTGGATCCCAGTTAACTAGGCGTTTGCCGCGATAGATCAACCCTTCTTCGTGCAATTTAACGAAGACTTCTTTCACTGCAGCAGAAAGACCATCGTCCATGGTAAAACGTTCATGTTGCCAGTCCAGTGATGAACCAAGGCGGCGCAACTGTTGGCTGATGGCATTGCCGGATTCGGCTTTCCAGTCCCACACCTTATCGATGAATGCTTCACGGCCCAGCTCGTGGCGAGTTTTGCCATCGGCCGCCAATTGGCGCTCAACAACCATTTGAGTAGCGATACCGGCGTGATCGGTGCCCGCTTGCCACAGAGTATCTTGGCCCTTCATGCGGTGGTAGCGGGTGAGCAGGTCCATCACCGTGTTATTGAAACCGTGGCCCATATGCAGGCTGCCAGTGACATTGGGTGGTGGAATCATGATGCAGTAGGGGTTTTTACCACTGCCAGCGGGAGCGAAATGGCCCCCTTTTTCCCAGGTTTCATACCAGTGTTGTTCGATCGTGTGTGGGGTGTAGGTCTTTTCCATGGTGTTCCGTCTATTATAAAGCTGAATTTTGCGTCTGGATGCTCTCTCAGAGTGCGCTATTGTAGCGCATTCGGGGATTAACGGGGTATCAAGATAAGCCTTTAAAAAGGCTGGCAGTGAGTCTGACAGGCGCTGAAACGGGTTAATCGTCAGGCGTTAACTGGACATGTAATTCGT
>QIHH01000204.1 GCA_003230195.1 Gammaproteobacteria bacterium | reverse complement strand
GGTGATGCGGATAGAAGGTGAGTATCTGGTTGGTCAGGCTGACAAGGCGCTTTATGAGGCCAAAGCAAACGGGCGTAATCGGGTGGTGAGCGCGGGTGAGATTGAAGTTTAGGTTTGTACTACGGTTGCGATCCCGAGAGGGTCGGAGTGGGCAGCGGTAATATTTTATTTCTTAACGTGCAACCCGCACTCTTTGTTGTCTGGGTCTTCCCACCACCAGCGTCCGGCACGAATATCTTCGCCGACCGAGATAGCGCGAGTGCAGGGTGCGCAGCCGATGCTGGCGTAATATTGGTCGTGCAGTTTGTTGTACGGCACTTCAAAGTGGTTGATATAAGCCCACACATCTTGGTTTTTCCAGCTACTCAGCGGGCTGAATTTTTGTAGGCCGTTGCCTTCGTCCCACTCTGATTCTGGTAGCTCGCCACGTGTCGGTGACTGCTCGGCGCGCATGCCGGTGATCCACGCTTTTTTATCTTTTAGTGCGCGTTGCAGTGGTAGCACCTTGCGAATGTGGCAGCACGCTTTGCGCAGTTCGACTGAGTCATAGAATGCATCCGGGCCATTTTTCCGTGAGTAGGCCTCAATATCTCCGCTTTGCGGAGCGTAGATGGTGAACTCACGTGCGTAATGTTTCATCGCCTGCTGGATGACTGTGTGGGTCTCCTGTGGCAGGCGACCGGTGTCGAGGCTGAAGATCTCGATGTTCGGGGCAAACTTGCAGATCAGGTCGGTGACGACCATATCTTCGGCACCAAAGCTATTGGCGAAGGTAGCTGGGGAGTTGTTGTTGGCGACTTCAATCAGCAGCTTTTTAGCCTGCTCAATTTTGGTCTCAAGGGCTGGATCCAGTTCTGTTTCTGAACTCATTGTTGCTGTCCTTAAACGGGCCACGTTAAGGCCAGTGTCTGTTTGGGTTTCTGGTTCCCATGCAGGCGCATGGGAACTAGGTGCCCCCTTAAAATAAACTGGGTTGACTAAAAATTTAGCCAGCCCAAAAAAACATCTATCTAATTGTTTTAAAAGGGCTATTTTAGTTCTTCTTTAAAGGCCGGCTAACCCGCCTTTTTAACCCGGATGAGTGTTTTGTCACCCTGTGCTTTGCTTTCCAAGATCTCATGGCCTTCGTTTGCGAGGCTGGAAGCGACCTGTTCCGATGGTTCGCCGCTGGTAAAGAGAAAGTCGATCACTTCACCGCTCGAGAATTTACGCAGTTCATTGCGTGCCTTGATGTAATGCAGTGGGCAGCCAAAGGTGCTGAGGTCGATCGCCTCTGCGGCTACTTTTTTCACGGCAGCAGTCGGAATCGCAGCAACCGAGGCACTGAGGTCGAGCTGCTGGTCGATGGTCTGGCAGGCGTTAGCGGCCTCAATGGTCCAGTGATCCATCGCCTGTGCCAGCTCTGCAAAACTGGCGTCATTGAACTCATTTTGAAGCTCGGTAATCAACTCACCAAACTCCGCGACCTGCTGGCCAAGTGTGGCCTGTGCCGGTAGTGCGGTCTGTAACAATGTGCCAATTTCTTTCAGGTCGTCGAGTGGTTTTTCACCGGCGAGAAACAGCAGTGATTGGCCAACGCGGCGCCCTACTTCCACGGTACATTCCAGCGCATCGTCATATTTACGTTGTAGTAAAAAGGCGTTGCGATAGGTGCGTTCGGTGGCCGCTTCCGAGAAGTTGGCGGCCACGGCTTCCTGTGCGGCACCGGAACATTCACCACCACCGAATTGCAGTACTTTAAAGTCGGTCTCGTCGCCGTGATCATTCATTATACCTGATATTTCGTGTTCTTCGACGGTTGCGATATCTTTGAGCAGTGCTTTAAAGTAGGCGGTGTCTTTGCCTTGCGCCCAGTTAAAAAAGCTCTCGTTGCTGCTGTGATCAGATTTGTAGGTCGCTTTTACTTTTTCGATGGCAGTCTCGATGCGCGCCGAAGGAACCGTAGGCCCTTTGATCGCAATCGCGCCGCCGTTACGACCATCACCCCCGAGGTACATCTGGTAATGGGGGATCAGCTTGCCGTGTTTACGTTTACCTTCACCGTAGATGCCAATGTCACCGGTCTCTGGCTGTGCACAGCCGTTATGGCAGCCACTGACGCGGATGCGCAGGTCATCGTCACCGCCGCTGAGTTTAGGGCCAAGGATGGTCGATGAGGTGATACCGAGGCGACAGGTTGAGGTGCCGGGGCAGGCGACGACGTCGTTACCGATTTTCGGTTGTTTCAGTGAGAGTGCAGCAAGGTTCGTATGAACTGCTGCGATTTTTTCATCGGGCACACCGACTAGCACTAGGTTTTGATCCTGTGTGGTGCGGACATCGACGATGCTATGAGCGCGCATCAGTGTTGCGAGGCCACGCAACTGTGCAACGGTGATATCGCCGATCGGTAGTGCGATTGGCAAGATGTTGAGGCCATCCTGCTTCTGCGCCAGCACCGCACGTGGTGCGCCTGGGTTGTTGTAGCCGTTGGCAGATTTGGGTTCGACCCATTTGGCCGCTGGCAAGGTTTTGTCAGCGAGGGCGGTGATGGTGCGTGCCAGTTCTTCTTTGTATTTTTCGATAAAACCATCTTTACCAAATTTATCGACTAGAAACTTGATGCGGGATTTGGCACGCATGCGGCGGTTTGAATAGCGGTTATGCAGCGAGATAATGGCTTCCATGGAGGCTAACAATTGACTTTCAGGAATGAACTCTTCAACCGTGATCGCATGGCGTGGTTTGTGACCGAGTCCACCACCGGCAAGAATTTTAAAGCCTGGTACACCATCTTTTCTGGTCGCCACCACGCCGAGGTCGTGAATCATCGCCTGCGAGCAATCAGACTCACAGCCGGAGAAACTCATCTTGAATTTACGTGGCAGATGTTGTGTTAGTGGATAACGCAAGAAGTGCTGTACCACATTGTTCAGAATCGGCGAAATATCGGTGTGCTCATGCGGGCAGACGCCAGCCAGCGGACAGCCGGTGATGTTGCGCACGGTGTTGTTGCACGCCTCGCGTGTGGTCATGTTTGCTTTGGCAAGGTGGCGAATCGCATCCGGGGTCTTTTCCAGTGGAATGTAATGCACCTGAATCGCCTGGCGGGTGGTGATATGGGCGGTGCCATGTTGAGA
>QIHH01000232.1 GCA_003230195.1 Gammaproteobacteria bacterium | reverse complement strand
CAGCGAGTACCGGGTGGGATGCCATCGCTGGGGATACCATCTGCTTCGTAATAAACAAAACCACAAATAATGCATTTCCAAGTTTTCATCTGCACTTTCCCGTTACTTGTTTTATATTTCAAATCTAACACTAGCTGTACTTGAATCTCTATGCTGAAAATGACTCCAGTGTATTATGATACCGGTTAGTATCCTTTTTTTCGAGCTTTGGTTAGCACATCATGACGCTGTGTTCGGTAGTTTTGAGGGGTATCATGAGTGTTTACCCAAGTTTGGATGATGTTAGCGTATTATTGTTATTAATTGTTAAAATCGATTGATGTATCTGCCCACCATCAAGCAGCTTCAATATCTACTAGCCGTAGTGGAGCTGCGCCATTTCGGGCAAGCCGCTGAACGCTGTTTTGTGACTCAATCGACCCTCAGTAGTGCCATTCAGGAGCTTGAGTCATTACTTGGGGTGCAGTTGTTAGAACGTACCAAGCGTAAAGTACTGCCGACGCCAATGGGGCTTGAACTCGCAGAACAGGCACGAAAAATACTTAAAATATCATTTAATATTATTGAGTTATCAAATAATAGTAATAAACCACTTTGTAATGAAGTGCGCCTCGGGGTGATCCCCACTATCGCGCCATTTCTATTGCCAAAGGTGTTATTACCGCTGCACCAGGCATTCCCGGAATTGTCGCTTTTATTGATAGAAGACCAAAGCGCACATCTGATGAGGCGACTTGAGAGGGGTGAGATCGATTGTGCAATCTTGGCGCTGCCGTATCCCACCGAAAAACTGGAGTCCCAATTGATTGGAGAAGAGGGCTTCTGGGTAGCGATGCCCGAAGATGACCCATTAACCAAAAAGCGCAAAATAAGCGCAGCAGAGCTACCGATGGAGCGCTTACTATTACTTGAGGAGGGCCACTGCCTGCGTGATCACGTGATGTCCGCCTGCGGTGGCAGTGAGGTGAAAGCGCAGTTCCAGGGTAGCAGTCTTTACACCCTGATAGAGATGGTGGCGTGGGGGCAGGGGATTACATTTGTGCCCGCAATGGCACTGGAATCCCCGCTGTTAAAGCACGCGAAGATCGAGCTTAGGCCGCTTGATGAACCAACACCGCACCGCCAGATGGCGCTGGTATGGCGTGCAACCAGTTATCAGAAAAATAATATGGTGGTGTTGGCGAGTAAGCTGGCTGAGTTGATGGCAAGCTGACCCGTTACGGGTTTATTTTTCACTATGCTGAATAGTGACACTGTATTAACCCTGAAAAACATCGCAGCGCCGCCAAAGCAGATAATGTGACACTATCGGTCAATAACTGTTTTGAGATGATTGATAACGCAGCGGGAGCGGAAATAGACACGTGCAAAGGTCTCACCTTACTAATAGTGGCGCATAACGGTTTAATGGTACTGTGTTGGTCATTTCAGCCCTGTCTGATGCTGTTAATCTCATTGCAAGGAAAAACGTCATGCCGACACTGTATATCACTGATAAATTTCAAATATTACCTGATTTCGTCGCCCAGCATTGCCATGAGCTACCCGCCACACAGAAAGCCGCCATGTGTAAGATGTTGGCGAAATACAACGGGCATTACCCCAATCGCCCGCTGCTTCCCAATGAATGCCTCGCCATTCCCGATGACCTGGAGCAACAACTCAAACGCCGTACACCCAAGGTAAATGGTATCGGGCCACGCTTTACCCCGCCTGAAACACAGGTTTTGAGCACGCTGCTAAAACAATACAACGGCGATGAAATTCTGGCCCTGAGCAGCATTGTCGATATGTTGCCGCAAAATGAAGATACCCTTAAAGCCTTTGCCGGTGGGCTGCTGGGGGCTTCTATCGCGCGCGGCAAGGGCTACATCAAAGCGCAGCAAGTGTACAGCGACAACCTGGTGGAATGGCAAAATGCCACCAAGAAACAACGCAATAAAATCAAAATTGATAAAGTACTACCCGCTCACAACATACTCGACACCGTCTACCACAGCGAACTCAAAAGCATATCTCACAACAACGCCGCTCTGAGAAGCGCCAAACAGGGCATGCGCATACTGCGCAGCCGCAAACGCAGGATTGATCTCACCAATAGCGAAGAGACCCGACGCCTGAAACGGTTTCTGAAACTCGCCAGAGTCACAGCCCTGGGGGCCATTGTGATTGATACCGGTCTGGTGACTCAGAAAGTGAAAAATGCGCGTGATGCGGGTGAGAATGCGGAGAAAGTGGCGTATGAGGAGTATGCTGCGTTGATTGGAGGGATCGTATTTGCGGTTGGTATAACCGCTTTTTTTGGCCCAGGGCTGATTATCCTAACTGTGGTCGGGGGTGTCAGTGCACTAGTAGGTGCAGAAGGCGGACGCTGGGTTGGTAAACTTGTCTATGAACAGATATCAGCTTACGAGGCGGCGATGCCTCCTGAACGGAAAAAGCAGTTATTGTCTGATGCTGCTTTGAGCGTACTGTAAACTTAAAAATAGTGATGAGATATGGTACTTTCACCCGAAGTTAAAGAGTGGCTTACACTGCTGCTGGCGTTTGGCATCGGTATTGGTGTATTCATGACCATGATTGTGCTCCCGGTGATGTACTTTCGACTGACACGGAAATACGATCCGATGTTTCCCGACCATGCCAATCTAACAGATGGCATCTGGATACAAGGGGAGATTAACCGCGCCGGGCGCTACATGTGGTGCATTATTCGCAAGGATTTTAGTCAGCGCAATGAGCGCATCCGTCACATAACGGGAGAGTATGATTTTCGTGGCAATGCGTCGCTATTCGATATCATTTTATGTTATTTGATGCTTTTTTTTGGTTCCATGATGCTAGTCAGTGGTTTTACCTTTGTTATTCTGACAAAAATATTTGGCATTGATTTATGAACCTCGATCTGGCCAGATTCAGCCGGGTAGAATCGCTCGGGTGAGTGCCGTTGGCGCCATTGTGATTGATACCGGCCTGGCCACTCAGAAAGTAAAGAATGCCCGTGATGTGGGTGAGAATGCGGAGAAAGTGGCGTATGAGGAGTATGGGGCATTGATTGGTGGTATCGCATTAGCAGGTGCGTTAACCATATTTTTTGGCCCAGGGCTGATTGTGCTTACTGTGGTCGGTGGTGTTAGTGCATTGATAGGTGCGAAAGGTGGCCGTGAGCTTGGCAAAGCACTCTACGAGCAGATTTCAGCCTACGAGATGGCGCTTCCCACTGAACGTAAAAAACAACTTATGTCTCAGAGTGCACTAAGTGCACCCTGAGTAATGGCAACAAGTAATGGGTAACGGCCTTCGCCTAACATGAAAGAATTCCTTACAGTTTTATTCAGCAGTGTCCGGTTAAGGAATTGCATGGAACTTCCGTGCATGTTGAGAATCTCTTCCATTTACCTCCGGCGGCTCCAGTTCCAAT
>QIHH01000144.1 GCA_003230195.1 Gammaproteobacteria bacterium | reverse complement strand
GAACCACCGACCAATTGATTAACAGTCAACTGCTCTACCAACTGAGCTATCGGGGATCAGTAATTGGCTGAGGCGCTATAGTACTCATGCATCCCCCGCTGGTCAATAGTATCTCGAAATATTCTTAGCTTATCAATATAATAGATAGTAAATCCGCAGACAAGATAGCCCCGTAGCCATGAACGATAAGAAAAAAGAAGCTAATGAGGAAAATGACCTCGATTTATTTCGCCAAAGTGTTGCGGATGCTCGCCCGTTGAAGCCACAAAATACCGTGCAACACTCAACACCTAGCACCGAACCACCGCAGAAACGAAGGCAACACCAGAAAAATGAAGAGCTATCGCCAGTATGTACGCTCTCCGATGAATATCAAGTGGAAGAAGTTAGCAGCGCCGACGAACTATTTTTCAGCCGTCCGGGATTGCAACACAGCGTAGTAAAAAAACTTCGGCGCGGTCAATTCAGCTGCAGCACGACACTTGACCTGCACGGTATGATCGTCACAGAAGCCCGCCAAGCGCTAGTTGAATTCATCCACGAATCCAGAAAACGCAACGCGCGTTACGTGCGCATCGTGCACGGTAAGGGGCACGGCTCATCTTGCAGGCAACCAATACTGAAAAATCGACTCAACAACTGGCTAAGGCAGATAGATGACGTGCTCGCCTTCTGCTCAGCACAACCCCGAGATGGCGGCACTGGTGCAGTCTACCTACTATTAAAACGTGACGACCATGTTCAGTAAGCCTCTCAACGCTAGCTTTTGGCACCTGACTTAAGCGCTAGCTGCCGCCCCTTTTCACGCTGCTGCGTATCACGTTCACTATCCCAGTCATCACCGCTCCCTGACCATCCTTGTGTATGCCGCAACACCAGCTCACCCAGCGCACGAATATGGTCATCACGCTCATTCAGCGCCGGTATATAGAAGAATTCATCGCCCCCAGAACCAATAAACACCTCACGGTTTTCAAGATCCAGTTCTTCCAGCGTCTCAACACAATCGGCAGAAAAGCCAGGCGAAATCACATCAACACGCTTCACCCCCTCTTTAGCCCACGCCTTTAACGTCTTATCAGTATAGGGTTGCAGCCACTCTTCACGACCAAACCGCGATTGAAAGCTCACAAACCACTCATCATCTGCCATTTCAAGCCGTTCGGCAATCAGACGCCCCGTCTTCTGGCATTGACAATAGTAAGGATCCCCTGCCAACAAGGTCCGCTTGGGCATGCCGTGAAATGACATCAACAAACGTCCTTCTCGACCATAACCCTTCCAATGTTCGCGAATCGAATTAGCTAGCGCACCAATGTAAGCTGGATCATCATGATAATGATTAACCATGCGCATCTCGGGGATTTTTCGCCATTTTTTGAACACCGCCGCAACCGCATCGAAGGTAGAGGCCGTGGTGGCTGCCGAATATTGCGGATACAGTGGGAACACCAGCACCCGCTGCACATTGGCCTCACGTAATTTCTCCAACGCAGATTCAATAGAAGGGTTGCCATAGCGCATGCCGAGCGCGGAAACCACCGAACCAGGGTATTGATCATTAAGATAGGCCTGTAGCGCCGCTGCCTGTTTTTGCGCGGTCAACAATAACGGCGATCCTTCATTATCCCAGATACGCAAATAATTCCTTGCAGAACGCCTAGGGCGAAATGGCAACACAAGGCCACGTAAAATGAGCCACCAAGCCAAACGGGGGATTTCGACCACGCGAGGATCCCATAGAAACTCACCAAGGTACTTGCGTACCGCTTCGCTTGTCGGCGCGTCGGGCGTGCCTAAATTGGTAATCAGAATCCCTGTTGGACTCTCTTCGCCATGCGTATACGACTTCCCCCCTTTTTCCATCGCCATCCCAGAACTCTACCTAATTTAATATATTGATAAAAATAAAATCAAGCAACCATCACCAAACAAGCCCGGTACTAGTCACTTCAAGGCAACGTTACATACCACTATGCCACTCTTAATGAAACCTTGCTGCTAACAATAACCTACCTAGGGCCTAAATATCACCCACCAATATCGATATTTAAATAAACTTGCCTCATGTAACGCTATGAGAATATGATGATAGCGGGTAAATAGCAGCTATTATGCTACTTGAGACAACATTATAGAATCAATAAACAGCTCGATGTATAAAACAGGAAGCTTTAAAGAAAATGTCAATCGATCTATCTCAACTCATGTTACCCTCCATTTCACCGGAGGGGCTTAAAGTCCTCGATCTCATCGCCAGCCCAGAGCCCGACATCAAGCGACTGGGGAAAACGATTCTGAGCGATCCGACCTTGGCAAGCACTTTAATTAAGTACGCCAACTCTCCGCTCTACCGACGTGCTAATCAAGTATCAAACGTACCAACCGCCATCCGTATTCTGGGGTTAAAAAGCATTCGCAGCGCTGTTGCCATGGCCACCATGCGCGCTATGACAGAACCTGAAACAGCAGTATCACGTGCCATTCTCAATCACAGTCTTGATATCGCCTTGCTCAGCAAATTAATTGCTCGAAAAACCCACCCAGAACTGGCGGATGACCTAGAGTTCCTCGGCTTAATCCATGACATGGGAATGTTAATTCTCAATCAGAGTTTTCCAGAAGAGTACCAAACACTCTTCACTCGCTCAATTCATGACAACATTTCGATCACAACACTAGAAGAAGCGCAATTTGAGCTCACCCATGACATCATCATGGCCGCTATTTCTGAGCGCTTCAGACTACCTGAGCCTTATGTTGATACTCTCGCTAATTTTCACATTCACAAACCAAGCACCAGTCTGGAACAGCGTACCGGTCACTATTCCTGCATTCTCGATCTTGCCCACCATCTGTGGCCAACCGTTATTGGTGAAGACGAATGTTTTAGCGAAGTCATCATCGACTCACAAGAGCGACTGGGTATTTTACTCGATCTCAATGAGAACCAGTTACTGGAGATCGTCGAAGAAGCACGTGTAAAAAGACAACCAATAGATTGACGCCTTTGAACCAGCGGGTTTTTTCTGGCAAAAAAAGCACATAGAACCAGCAGTGTCCGGTTAGGTAATTGCAGTCACCAGAGGAAAATAGAGACAAAAACCTAAAAACATCGCATTTAAAGCTTGACGTACGATC
>QIHH01000174.1 GCA_003230195.1 Gammaproteobacteria bacterium | reverse complement strand
CACGCTCTCGCAAGCTGTTGGCCATGCGTACCACGAAAAAAACAATCAACCCCGCACTTAACAGAAAACTGAACCACATGCCCGTTACATGTAGATCAAAGTCAGCACCGTGTCTGATATGCGAATGAAGCAATGGCTGGTAAAAATAGATCAGCACGCTATAACAAGCCACCGTCAAAACAGCCATAGCCCAGGTAAAACGCTGTGGCAGGATGGATGCAACAATAACCAGCGGCAGCAAAAAGAGAGAAACAAAAGGATTGGTCGAGCCACCGGAAAAATAGAGTAGTGCAGATAGAATGAGCGTATCCAACATCAACTGCGTGAAAAATTCCCATGCTGAAACTGGACGCGGATTTCTTATCCGCAACAGTGTCATGACGTTAATCGCACCATGCGCAGTAACAATCAGCAGCAACGGTAACAGCGGCAGCGTCATCGCCAACACCTGAGAGGCGATCAAAATCGCCACTAGCGCGAAAATGATGGCGATATTTCTCAAGATAAAGAGACGCCTTAAATTGAGTGCAGCAGTAGGGTCGTGGCTTGTCTGAAAGTTGTTCATCACCATATTATACAAGCTAATGATGTGCTGCGAGGAGTGACAAATTGTCGCGCGACACTGTGTCACATTTTCACTTGCTCAACGACCCGTTAGTATTTAACCCGCCTATTCGTATTTCACTTTTTTGTCAGTTCATGGGGTTAAAACTTACTATGCAGAAATCGTTTTTCTATGGAGCAGTGGTACTACTGTTCTCTATCTACCTTCCTGCTGCTCACGCCTACGTCGGACTCTGTTGCGGCAAGTGTGGCGGCAATATGCCACTGAATATCATGGGTGCTGGGGTGCCTGAAACCAAAGAGTTTCGTTTCAAGATTAGCCCCATGTTCATGTCCATGGATGGTTTGGCGGATGGCGGTGACTCAATAAAGGCCGATAGTTTGCTCGGTATGCCGATGATGATGGGAGAGCCCACAGGAAAATTCATGGCGGTACCCACGTCAATGGATATGCAAATGCTAAATTTCACTGCCGGCTACAGTTTTAGTGATGACTTTTTCGGTGCAGTGATGCTGATGGCAAAAGATAACAGCATGGATATGAAGTTCAGCTCCATGATGCAAGGTACGACGGGGAAAAGTGGCTTTACCATGAAGTCATCTGGAATTGCCGACACCATGTTGATGGGCAAATACCGCCTGTTTACGGACGACCCTCTCATACCTACCCACCAAGCTTCACTGATGTTCGGCCTAAGCCTGCCCACCGGCTCTATCGATGAAAAAAACACTAAGCATCCGCTGGTGACGCGTCAGAGCGAGCTACTACCTTATGCTATGCAACTCGGCTCAGGCACCTTTGATCCCACCCTTGGCATCGTCTATTCCGCATCAAGATCACCCTATTGGTGGGGGATTAATGCCATGTACACCGCGAGGCTGCATAACAATGATCGTGACTATCGTCTTGGCAACGAATTCCGTTTTGATCTCTATGGTATGTTTCAGTTTCGTCATAATCTGGTGGCTCAGGTTCAACTCAATGGCAGTCATTGGAGCACAATACGTGGAGAGATGGATGAATCGAAAACGGGTGTTGCTGGCCATGCAACAAAAAATGATCCTAACTCTCCTTTTATGACCCCACTGTGGGAGACGGGCAACTACGGCGGTCGTAAGCTGCTGGCTACTGCAGGTTTACAGTGGCAGCCCGCGCCGTTACATATCATCGAGCTTAACGTGGGAGCGCCTATCTACCAACACCTTAATGGCCCTCAATTGGAAGAAAAGTATCGTGTCATGTTGACGTGGTATCGGGAGATCCCAACCAAGGCCAGTATTCGCCATACCAAACATAAAACCAAAGAAAGCCGTCTCGGTTTCTAATTGCATAGTCGGAGGGGAGTTGTTGTGAAGAGAGCACTATGTTTTGTATCCATGGTTGGGTTGACTATGATTGGCTGCGCGGTCGGGCCAACGCCAATTCCTGAAGCACAGTCACCGGCAGCGCTGCTTTATGCTGAAAAATGTGGTGCCTGCCATGCGGTACCCCATCCAAAGCGCAATACAGCCGCCGAGTGGCAGCATTTGTTTGTTCTTATGGAGCAACGCATGATCGAGCGCAATATAGTCGCACTCACTGATGAGCAGAGAGAGATGCTCATGAGCTATCTGCAAAACAATGCACGTTAACTTGGTTTGTCAGCGGAAACGCCTTTATCGTTGGATTAATTTGTCCATCCTAGTCACGTTGTTAAGCATTGCTATGGAGCCAATTTCTGCCGCAGACCCATTCACAGAACTGGGTGTGGATGTGCCTAAAGTTCGCCTGGACGCTCCGGTATTTACCTTGGATAAACTTAGCGAAGGTGACGCGAGTTTGAGTGATTATAAAGGCAAAGTGATATTGCTCAATTTCTGGGCCACCTGGTGCGCCCCGTGCCGCGAAGAGATGCCAGCCATGCAGCGGCTTTGGCAGCGTTATCGGGAGCAGGGTTTTGTCATTGTTGCCGTTGCCGCAGACAGGGGTGATCGAAAACCGGTAATTTCGTTTGTCGATAAGTTGGCGTTGAGTTACCCGGTGCTGCTCGACCCGGAAGGTGATGTCAGAAATCGCTATGAAGTAGTGGGGCTACCCATGAGTTATCTGATCGGTCGTGACGGCAAGATCTCAGGTCGTGTGATCGGCATCAGAGAGTGGGATAGCCCTGAAGCCGATGCCGTGGTGACAATGTTGCTGGCGCAGGAGTTGTGAGTTTGGAATGGGCAGGTGTTTATCAAGCCGATTTGCAGTCAAAAATAAAGAATATTTATGCACCATCGTGTTCATAATTCGCCCCCGTTATTTAATGTGTGACTTAATCAAAGTTTTCTCATAAACATTTTTCAATCTAACTAACTTGGGTGGTTTTACTTGATTAAGCACCTATACTTGCATTATAGTGCAAGTATGCAGACAATTACTATCCAAACAGAAGCAATTTTCCAGGCGCTGGCGGACGAGACCCGGTTGCGGATCATCCGCCTAATGGTGGTGACAGGAGATGAAACCTGTTTGTGCGAGCTGGTTGATAGTCTGCTGGAACCCTCATACAAACTTTCCCGTCACCTGAAAATTTTGCGCCAAGCGGGACTGTTGTCGTC
>QIHH01000166.1 GCA_003230195.1 Gammaproteobacteria bacterium | reverse complement strand
GGGTGAGCTGTTATGAGCACCGGGCTGATAGAATTTATATGCAAGATTTTGCGGATATAGAGAGCGGTCTGGATCAAATATCAGACCCATTTAAAATGCCTCCTCATTCAATTGAGGCTGAACAGGCAGTGCTTGGCGGGCTCATGTTGGATAACAACGCATGGGACAAAATCGCTGATCTGCTGATTCAGGATGATTTCTATCGTCGTGACCACGGCCTGATTTTTAATGCGATTGCGGTACTGGCAGACAGCAGCCAGCCACGTGATGTTGTCACCATTTCTGAATGGTTAAACAACCATAATGAACTCGGTAATGCTGGTGGTCTGCCATACCTTGGCTCACTGGCTAACAACACGCCGAGTGCCGCCAATATAAAATCCTATGCAGGCATTGTACGTGAGCGTTCGGTGTTGCGACAGCTGATCCGTGTCGGCACGGAAATTACCGATAATGCCTTTAATACAGAAGGGCGCACCAGCATTGAACTGCTGGATACTGCTGAACAGGCGGTCTTCAAGATTGCCGAACAAGGCTCACGTAGTGATAAAGGTTATAAGTCCGTTTCTGAACTGCTTGCTAATGTGGTTGATCGTATCGATATGCTGGCTGGACTTGATTCATCAATCACTGGCATCTCAACCGGTTTTGATGACTTTGATGAAATGACCGCCGGTCTACAGGAATCTGACCTGATCATTGTGGCGGGTCGTCCTTCAATGGGTAAAACAACCTTTGCGATGAACATTGCCGAGTATGCCGCGATTAGTGGCAAGCTTTCGGTTGCCATTTTCAGCATGGAAATGCCGGGTGAAGCACTGGTGATGCGCATGTTGTCATCGCTCAGCCGGGTGGATCAAAATCGGGTGCGAAGCGGCAAGCTGGATGATGATGACTGGGCGAAACTCACATCATCGATGAGTCTGTTGAGTGAAGCGCGCCTCTTTATTGATGATACCCCGGCATTGTCGCCAACTGAACTGCGTGCACGCGCACGTCGTATCAAACGCGAACATGACCTAGATCTGGTGGTGATCGATTATTTGCAGTTAATGCAGGTAGCCGGTAGCAGTGAAAATAGAACCAATGAAATCTCTGAAATTTCGCGCGGTTTGAAAACGCTTGCCAAAGAGTTGAGTGTGCCGGTGATTGCCCTGTCTCAGCTTAACCGCTCACTTGAGCAACGTACTGATAAACGCCCCATTATGTCTGATCTGCGTGAGTCGGGTGCGATCGAACAGGATGCTGACGTGATCTCTTTCGTCTACCGTGAAGAGGTTTATAATAAAGATGATCCTGAGCTTAAAGGACGTGCCGAGATTATTATCGGTAAACAGCGTAACGGTCCGATTGGGGTGATACCGCTCACCTTTAATGGTATGTACACCCGTTTTGATAACTACGCCGGTGAACAGGACTACTACGATGGGGGATATGAGTGACGCGTGCCGCTGAAGCATCGATTGATCTTCAAGCGCTTCAATACAATTTGCAGCGGGTACGTGAGTCCGCTAAAAATTCTCGTGTTATTTCAGTCATCAAAGCCAACGGCTACGGCCACGGTATGTTACGCGTGGCCAGCGCACTATCCAGCAGCGATGCCTTTGCTGTGGCAAAAATAGAAGAAGCACTAACGCTACGTCAAGCGGGTTTTACTCAACCTGTTCTTTTACTGGAGGGCTTTACTGATGCTGACGAGCTGGCATTGTTAGCACAACACGCAATTGAGGCGGTGGTGCATCATCAATATCAGATCGATTTACTAGAGAAGGCGTCACTGCCATCTAAAATTAAGATTTGGCTTAAGATCGATACCGGCATGCATCGCCTAGGCATTGACCTTGATGATGTCACGGTAAGCTTCAAACGCCTGCAAGATTGCGAAAACGTTGTAGCTGAGATTACGCTGATGACCCATTTTGCCAATGCGGATGACCATAATGACTCACGTACCTCAACACAGTTAAAACGTTTTAACAGTACGATTCAGGAAATCGATGCACCATGCAGCCTAGCCAATTCTGCTGCGATCCTGAAGTACGATGAAAGCCATGCCGAGTGGGTGCGTCCTGGCATTATGCTTTACGGTGTTTCCCCTTTTATTAAAGGACTTGCGGCTGAAGAAGGTTTAAAGCCGGTGATGACGCTGCATTCAAAGTTGATCGCGATTAATCACTATAAAAAAGGGAATGCGCTTGGTTATGGCGGTAGCTGGCACTGCCCTGATGACATGCCCGTAGGTGTGGTGGCGATCGGTTATGGCGACGGTTATCCGCGCGCCGCACGTGCAGGTACCCCGGTGTTGATTAACGGTCAGCGTGTGCCGCTGATTGGACGTGTATCGATGGATATGATCTGTGTTGATCTACGCAGCCAGCCATCCGCAGCGATTGGTGATCGTGCGGTGTTATGGGGCGAAGGGCTACCAGTTGAAGAAATTGCCGAGTGTGCGCATACTATTCCTTACGAGTTGTTATGCCGTGTCACAGAACGGGTTCGTATCACAGAGGTGGAATAACAGTGGCTGTGATTAAATCGGCAGGTAGTAAAGGGAATACCCAAGGGGCACGCCGTAAAACGGTTTTCAATTGTACCGAGTGTGGTTCACAGGCACCGAAGTGGGCAGGGCAATGTGGTGACTGTGGCGCGTGGAATACCTTAATCGAAGATGTGATCACGACCAGTAGTGGTGGCAAAATACCACCACGTTATAGTGGTTATGCGGGTGAGTCTGCGGTCTGCAATATTACCGACGTGAAAGCGATCAAAGCATCAAGAATCAGCACTGGTTTTAGTGAACTTGACCGCGTACTGGGTGATGGTCTGGTCAATGGTTCAGCTGTTTTGATTGGTGGCGATCCTGGTATCGGGAAATCGACGTTATTGATTCAGGCGATTGCGTCACTCAGTCAGCGCGTCGGCACACTCTATGTGACTGGTGAAGAGTCATTGCAACAGGTGAGCATGCGCGCACATCGCCTTGGACTAACCACCGATAAAGTTCGTCTGTTATCGGAGACACAGGTGCAGCGTATCCTTGCGTTGGCAGATAAAGAGAAGCCGGGCGTACTGGTAATCGACTCGATTCAAACGGTTTATACCGATCAACTCAACTCTGCACCCGGCTCGGTGAGTCAGGTGCGTGAGAGCGCTGCACATCTCGTTCAATATGCCAAGCAGACCGGTACCGCGATCTTTCTGGTTGGCCATGTTACCAAAGAAGGTGCGTTGGCTG
>QIHH01000037.1 GCA_003230195.1 Gammaproteobacteria bacterium | reverse complement strand
GACTGAGTGATATTCAACGCATTGCCACCGACAGCAAAGCAAGACTCAGCGATGGTGGCTGGCTGCTCATTGAACATGGCTACGACCAGGCGACTGATGTCACGGAAATTTTTGCGCAGCACGGCTACCACAACATCACTGTACACCAAGACCTAGGCGGACAACCCCGCGTCGTCTGCGCACAATATAATGCAGACACAAAACAAGATAACCGTCATGACTCACCATAAAACCGAACAAATCAGCCTGTCGCGCGCACTCATTAACCAACTGCTGACTCATGCACAAAGTGGCAATGGTAATGAGGTTTGCGGTTTTATTGCCAGCCTGAGTGGCAAGCCAGTAAACACTTATCCCGTCCCTAATATTGCAACACCTGCCGACAAGCAATTTGAAATGGAGCCCAGTGCACAAATTGGTGCCATCAAAATCATGCGTGAGCGGAGTGAGGATATCTTTGCCATTTACCACTCACACCCAACATCCGCAGCAACACCATCACCAACCGACATCGTTGAATTTAACTACCCCGAAGCACTGTGTATCATTATCTCACTCAATATTCAGGGCGTACTAGAGATCAGGGCCTATCGCATCATACAAAGTCAGGTAATCGAAGTCTCGATTAAGGCGATCTGATTTTCCATACACGCCAACATCAATCATCCATTTCGACTGTGGAATTTACCAATAAATATGACAAAAGGCTGACTGGATTCAGATGACCATCAATCCCTCTCTCATAACGATAAAAGGCTACAAATTCAAGAAAACCAGCATCAATCACTATGAGCTGAGGATTGGCAAAACAAGGGGGAAGTAACTTAGCGATAGATCTCTTCAGGTGATTTAAGCACCAGTTCAACATCGATCCACTGCCCATTCTGGTATTCCTTATAAAAGCAGGCATGACGACCAGTATGACAGGCGATACCACCGAGCTGCTCAACCTTAAGCAGGATCACATCGTTATCACAATCAAGGCGTATTTCCCTGATGATCTGCTGATGGCCCGACACTTCACCTTTATGCCATAGCTTTTTACGTGAGCGTGACCAGTAAACCGCATGGCCTGTTTCGACAGTCAGTGCCAACGCCTCACGATTCATCCAGGCCATCATCAGTACGCTATTGTCAGCCGCATCCTGTGCGATGGCCGGCGCTAGCCCGTCACTCGTCCATTTAACTTCGTCGAGCCAGTCAGACATCCAACGCTCGCATTTCAATGCCACGCGCACTCATCGAATCTTTCGCCTCTTGCACGGTGTGGTGACCGAAGTGAAAAATGCTTGCTGCAAGCACCGCGTCGGCTTTGCCTTCGATCACACCATCAGCCAGATGCTCCAACGTACCGACACCACCAGAGGCAATTACAGGAACCGGTACGGCTTCACTGATCGCCCGCGTTAAAGCAAGATCGTAACCATCACGCGTGCCATCACGATCCATACTGGTTAATAAAATTTCACCTGCACCAAAGTCAGCCATTTTTTTTGCCCACACAACTGCATCGATACTGGTTGGCTTACGCCCACCGTGAGTAAAAATCTCCCATTTATTTTCGCCCACCTGCTTGGCATCGATCGCCACCACAATGCACTGTGAACCAAAACGCTCTGCCGCTTGGCGCACAAATCCAGGATTGTTAACCGCGGTGGTATTGATAGCCACTTTATCCGCGCCCGCATTGAGCATACGACGGATATCACTCAGCTCACGAATACCACCGCCTACAGTTAGCGGGATAAAGACCTGGCTCGCCACCTCTTCGACCACATGCACCATGGTTTCACGATTATCAGCACTGGCGGTAATATCAAGAAAAACGAGTTCATCTGCACCCTGCTCATCATAACGGCGCGCCACTTCAACGGGGTCACCCGCATCAAGGATATCGACAAACTGAACACCTTTAACCACACGCCCATCATCAACATCGAGGCAGGGGATAATACGTTTAGCGAGACTCATACAAGATCCAACTTTATATTCAACAGACTTTATTGACAGGCTCTATTTGGCGAAGGTATCGGCTAACTTTTGACACTCGGCAAAATCAAAAGCGTCTTCATAAAGTGCGCGGCCAATGACAGCACCAGTGATACCTTCTTCAGAAACTTCACCCAGCGCACGAATATCATCCAGCGAGCTAATGCCACCAGACGCAATAACCGGAATGGTGATCGCCTGCGCCAATGCGACAGTCGATTCAATATTCACGCCGTTCATCATACCGTCACGACTAATGTCGGTGTAGATGATCGCCTCAACCCCGTCACGCTCAAAATGCTGCGCCATATCGATCACATCGTGATGTGAAAGCTTGGACCAACCGTTGATCGCCACCTTGCCGTTTTTGGCGTCAAGCCCAACAATGATATGCCCTGGAAATGCACTACACACATCACCTACGAAGTGTGGTTCATTAACCGCACTGGTACCTAAAATGACATAACTAACCCCTGCCTCCAGATAACCCTGAATAGTATCTTCATCACGAATGCCGCCACCGACCTGAATCGGCAGATCAGGATAGGCCTCTGCGATATCATGAATCACCTGTGCATTTTGTGGTTTGCCTTCAATCGCACCATTAAGGTCGACTAGGTGCAGGCGTCGTGCACCAGCCTTCGCCCAACGTCCTGCGACCGCAACCGGATCTTCAGAAAATACCGTATCGTCCTCCATGCGCCCCTGTCGTAGGCGTACACATTTTCCATCCTTAAGATCTATGGCAGGTATCATTAACATGATTGGTCCTCAAACAAGTTAGCTATCGTGGTAGTCATTAACGGGTTCCATCCCAACTTAGAAAATTAGCCAACAGCGCAAGCCCTGCGTGCTGACTCTTTTCTGGATGAAACTGTACTGCAAAAATATTTTCTTGGTCGATCACTGATGTGAAATCAAAACCGTACCGAGTAGTCGCACTCACCACCGCACCGTTATTAGCGGCCACATAGTAACTGTGCACAAAATAGAAACGGCTATCCTGCTTGATACCCTGCCACATCGGGTGCGCCTTTACCTGATGCACCTGATTCCAGCCCATATGCGGCACCTTAAGTGCTTCAGTCCCTGAGATTGTTTCTAATTGATCGGCAAAGTGGCGCGCCTCACCAGGAATAATACCGAGCGCCTTGGTACCACCGTTCTCAGCACTACTATCCAGCAACGCCTGCATCCCGAGGCAGATCCCCATAAAAGGTTTATTGCACACCGTCTCTCTGATCACATCATCAAGCCTGAGACGCTTGAGTTCG
>QIHH01000137.1 GCA_003230195.1 Gammaproteobacteria bacterium | reverse complement strand
GGATGTTCAAATTAAACTGAACTAATACGTACAGTATAGAGGTTTTAGCAATGTCGATTGGTATCGTCGGTCGTAAATGTGGCATGACACGTGTCTTCACAGAAGATGGTGTTTCTATCCCAGTGACCGTAATTGAAGTGGAAGCGAATCGGGTTTCTCAGGTTAAAACATCTGAGGTTGATGGATATCGCGCTTTGCAGATCACAACTGGTGAACGACGCGCTTCACGAGTGACTAAGCCGCAGGCGGGTCATTTTGCGAAAGCAGGTGTTGAGGCTGGGCGTGGTGTCTGGGAGTTTCGTCTTAATGAAGGTGAAGGCGAAGGTATCGCTGCGGGCTCTGAAATTAAGGTTGATATTTTTGAGGCAGGTCAGAAAGTTGATGTGACGGGTACAAGTATTGGTAAAGGTTTTGCCGGTACTGTTAAGCGCCACCACTTCGCAATGAAAGATGCGACACATGGTAACTCATTGTCTCATCGTACACCGGGTTCTATTGGTCAGAATCAAACGCCGGGGCGTGTATTTAAAGGCAAAAAAATGTCTGGTCAGATGGGTAACGTTAAGCGTACCACGCAGAACCTCGAAGTTGTTCGCGTTGACGTTGAACGTAATCTGCTGTTGGTGAAAGGTTCCGTTCCTGGTGCTACGGGTGGCGATGTGATCGTTCATCCAGCAGTTAAGATGCACGGATAAGGGGAATATTGTGGAATTAAATCTTACAACAGCGGCTGGTAAAGCATCTAAAAATGCAATTGAGCTATCAGATGCGACATTTGATTGCCAATATAACGAGGCATTAATCCATCAGGCAGTGACGGCTCACTTGGCTGGCGCTCGTTCTGGTACAAAAGCACAGAAAACCCGCTCACAAGTGAGCGGTGGTGGCGCAAAACCTTGGCGTCAAAAGGGTACAGGGCGCGCAAGAGCTGGTACAATACGCAGTCCGATTTGGAGATCAGGTGGCGTCACTTTTGCAGCGACGCCTAGGAATTATTCCCAAAAAATCAATAAAAAGATGTATCGGCTGGCTTTGCGTTCGATTCTCTCTGAACTAGCGAGAAAAGATCGTTTGGTAGTCGTTGATAAATTCGCACTGGAAGCAGCGAAGACCAAAGAGTTGGCCGGAAAGCTTGATGCACTCGGTTTAACGTCAGTTTTAATTGTCGGGAATGATCCGGATGTGAATCTTTATCTGGCGTCACGCAATCTACATAAAGTAGATGTGATGGACACAGTTGAAATTGATCCTGTCAGCTTGGTGCGTTTTGAAAAGGTGTTAATGACAGTCGATGCGATTAAGAAAATTGAGGAAAGATTAGGATGAATCAGGAAAGATTGATGAAAGTACTGCTTGCTCCTCATATTTCCGAGAAGACCGCACGTGCAGCCGATACTGATAAGCAATTTGCATTTCGTGTGATCTCTGATGCAACTAAGCCAGAGATTAAGCAGGCTGTTGAATTGATGTTCGATGTTAAAGTCGATGCTGTTCAGGTGTCTAATGTTAAAGGTAAGGAAAAGCGTTTTGGTAAGACTATCGGTCGTCGTTCAGACTGGAAAAAAGCCTATGTGAAACTGCAACCAGGCCATGACATTGACTTTATGGGCGCGCAGTAAACTCGCATACCCTCTGAATAGATAGAATAAAAAGCACAGAGTTAAATAAGGACTACGATAATGCCAGTCGTTAAGACAAAACCTACATCACCCGGTAGACGTTTTTTAGTCAAGGTGGTCAACCCAGATTTACATAAAGGCAAGCCATACGCCCCTTTGTTAGAGAGTAAATCAAAGAATGCCGGGCGTAATAATAATGGCCGTATTACTGTTCGCCACAAAGGTGGTGGGCACAAGCAGCATTACAGAATGATCGATTTCAAACGTAATAAAGACGGCATTATAGGTGTTGTTGAGCGTCTTGAATATGATCCAAATCGTAGTGCCAACATTGCGCTGGTTTTGTATGCCGATGGTGAACGCCGTTACATTATCGCACCAAAAGATGTTAAAGCGGGTACCGAGATTGTTTCTGGTGTTGATGCACCGATTAAGCCAGGTAACTGCTTGCCTATGCGTGATATTCCAGTGGGTAGTGTTATTCATTGCATGGAACTTAAGCCTGGCAAAGGTGCACAGATTGCACGTAGTGCTGGCACCTCTGCGCAGTTAGTTGCGAAAGAGAATAATCACGGTATTTTACGTCTTCGTTCAGGTGAAATGCGCAAAACTTTGCTTGATTGCCGCGCAACGATTGGTGAAGTGAGTAATTCGGAACATGGTTTACGTTCATTAGGTAAGGCTGGTGCTAAGCGCTGGCGCGGTGTTCGTCCTACTGTTCGCGGTGTAGCGATGAATCCGGTTGATCATCCGCATGGTGGTGGCGAAGGTCGTACTTCTGGTGGTCGTCACCCGGTAAGCCCATGGGGCACACCGACTAAGGGTTATAAAACTCGCAGCAACAAGCGCACTGATAAGCTGATCGTTAGATCACGTCGTAAGACGCGCTAAGTCGGCTATTTAAGTAAAAGAACTAAATAGGGGTTATAAAGTGCCACGTTCAATTAAAAAAGGTCCGTTTATTGATCAGCACCTTGTTAAAAAGGTGGGAGAAGCAATTGCTTCAAACAATAAACGTCCGATTAAGACTTGGTCTCGACGTTCAATGATTAGTCCAGAGATGGTTGGGTTGACCATTGCTGTGCATAACGGTCGTCAGCACTCACCAGTACTGATTTCTGAAAACATGGTTGGACACAAGCTTGGCGAATTTTCACTGACACGGACCTTTAAAGGTCACGTGGCTGACAGAAAATCTAAATAGGTGGTTTGAGATGGAAGTTGCTTCAAAACTGAGATACGTTGGGATCTCTGCACAGAAAGCGAGATTGATTGCTGACCAAGTGCGTGGACTGCCGGTTGATAGAGCGCTGAATACGTTATTATTCAGCCAAAAGAAAGGTGCCGGGATTGTCAAAAAAGTACTGGAATCTGCCATCGCAAATGCAGAGCATAATGAAGGTGCTGATGTTGACGAGCTGAAAATTACTGCCATCTGGGTAGATGAAGGCCCAACACAGAAACGTTTCCGCGCACGCGCTCGTGGTCGTGGTAACCAGATTCTAAAACGTACAAGTCACATCACTGTGACCGTAAGCGACAAATAAGAGAGTTTTTAGACTATGGGTCAAAAAGTACATCCAATTGGTATTCGTCTAGGCATTGTTAAGGATTGGACCTCTAAATGGTATGCCGATTCAAAAGAT
>QIHH01000006.1 GCA_003230195.1 Gammaproteobacteria bacterium | reverse complement strand
AGATGAAAACTTGGAAATGCATTATTTGTGGTTTTGTTTATTACGAAGCAGATGGTATCCCCAGCGATGGCATCCCACCCGGTACTCGCTGGGAAGATGTACCCGATAACTGGAAATGCCCTGATTGCAGCACCGGAAAATCTGATTTTGAGATGAATGAGATCTAAAGGCTTGCCTGATTACGAATAGCGTGCAAAAAAATATGTTTCATCAACCGCCGGGGGAACGTATTCGCTAAAGAATTCGCCCCAGTATGAGCGCATCTTCCCGTCCATTTTTCAGCGGGTAATAACCATTACGACGCCCAATTTCATTAAAATCACTGCTAAAATAGAGATCAATTGCCACTTTATTTGAAGCACGTACTTCCAGTAACATCATCTCTGCACGATGGTTTCTCGCATGATCAACTAGATGCGCTAACATGCTGCGCCCGATACCAAAACCTCGCAATGATTCATCAACGCAAATATTGAGAATGTGAGATTCGCCTGCTGCCACCGTCATCACGGCATAACCCTTTACCTGCTGCACCGATTCAATCACATAGCAGTGGTAATTGACGCGCAAGCAATCTTGAAAGATCTTTTCACTCCAAGGGAATTCATAACTCTTACGCTCGATCGCAAGCACATCGGCAAGGTCTTGCTCTGACATTTTACGGAAGTGGTAATCAACCGATAGCGCACGGCCATCACTACCTGAAAAATCATCCATATTTCTCATATTAGCTTCTTCGGCCTACCAACGATTATTCTTAGCTAACAACTGCTTAGTCTGTTTGCGCAACAAACGCCTGTGCTTGCTGCAGGTCTTGCCACGCCTTGCGTTTATCAGCAGGCGTGCGCAACAGGTCAGCGGGATGATAAGTCACTACCAGTGGAATAGTGCTACCGGGCAAACGGTGCGATGAGCTACGCAGTGCATCGATGGCCGTAAGATCAGATTTCAATAAATGCCGAGCCGCTACCGCTCCCATCACCAATATCACTGATGGCTGTACGAGGGCAATCTGGCGTAACAGATAGGGCGTACAACTGGCGGCTTCCTCAATATTGGGTGTGCGCGCTTCAAGCTGGCATTTAAGCAGGTTAGTCAGATAGACCTGATGGCGTTTAAGCCCAATCGCAGCCAACATTTCATTGAGTAGCTGCCCGGCAGCGTCAACAACAGGCTCCCCCTGTTGTGCCTCAACCCTGCCTGGCGGGCCAGCGATAATCATCCATGTCGCCTGCTGCTCACCCGCGCCAAAAAGCCGTTGCTGTGATTGATGATGTAATTCACATTGAGTACAACTTGCAACAGCAGCACGCAGGCTATCCCAATCCATACTTGTCACATCAACCACCATCTCTTCAGTCGCTTGAACAGATGGTGCCGAGGCGATTGGACTCGGGGCTTCTATAGTTGAAGGTGCGGCTGACTCCACCACTGGAATAATTTCAACTAAGGCAGGCTCAACCACTTCGACGGGACGATCACGCCGTTGCCAGCTTTCAATCCCCATCGCCTCCAGATATTGCTGTTGCAAGCTCATGTTAGAATACTAATTTAAATTTGTGGGTGAGCACGTTCAAGCGGCTCAAGCAGTTTATTAACGGCATTAATATAGGCTTTGGCAGAGGCGATCACAATATCGGTATCCGCCCCCTGACCATTCACAATGCGCCCCCCTTTCTCTAGCCGAACCGTTACTTCACCCTGCGAATCAGTGCCGCTGGTAATCGCATTCACCGAATAAAGTTGTAGCTCAGTATTGCTTTTTACCACTAACTCAATCGCTTTAAAGGTCGCATCCACCGGGCCACTACCACTGGCAGTCACATTTTTCTCTTCACTATCATATGAGAGTGTTACCGCTGCGTTTGGCGTTTCACCAGTTTCAGAACAGACCTTAAGCGAAACCAGTTTAACTCGCTCAATCTCGGCAGCCGCGCGCGTCTGCGTGACAAGCGCCTGCAGGTCGTCATCGTAGATCTCATGCTTTTTATCTGCCAGCTCTTTAAAACGAGAGAAGGCTTCGTTTAACGCTTCTTCTGTTTCAAAGACAATGTCTAATTCCTGTAGACGCGAACGAAAGGCGTTACGTCCGGAGTGCTTACCCAGCACCATGCGGTTGGCGCTCCAGCCAACATCTTCGGCACGCATAATTTCATAGGTTTCACGACTCTTCAATACACCATCCTGGTGGATACCTGATTCATGGGCAAAGGCGTTCACACCCACAATTGCCTTATTCGGCTGCACCGCAAAACCGGTGATACTGGAGACCAGACGACTACACGGTACAATCTGCGTGGTATCCAACGTGGTGTTGCATGCAAAAAGATCCTGGCGTGTCTGAATCGCCATCACCACTTCTTCAAGCGATGCGTTACCAGCGCGCTCACCGAGGCCGTTGATGGTACATTCCACCTGTCTTGCCCCGTTAATCACGGCTGACAGTGAGTTGGCAACTGCCAATCCAAGATCATTATGGCAATGGACTGAGAAGATCGCCTTATCGGCATTCGGTACCCGTTCAATTAATTCTGCAATCAAGGAACCAAACTGATGTGGCAGGTTATAACCGACCGTATCGGGAATATTAATGGTACTGGCGCCGGCATCAATCACCGCTTCGATAATCCGGCATAGAAAGTCATGTTCAGAACGCCCCGCATCTTCTGGTGAGAACTCAACATTATCAGTGTAGTGACGCGCCTGTTTAACCGCTCGTACGGCCTGCTCTACTACCTGATCTGGCGACATGCGTAGCTTCTTCTCCATATGAATCGGAGAGGTCGCAATAAAGGTGTGAATCCGTCCTGAATTAGCCGGTTTGATCGCCTCACCAGCTCGCTCGATATCTTTATCGAGTGCACGGGCCAGACCGCAGATAGTGCTATCTTTTACCGCACGGGCGACCGCCTGGACTGAAGCAAAGTCGCCTTCACTCGCCATCGGGAAACCCGCTTCAATGACATCAACCCGCATCCGTTCCAGTACCTTTGCAATGCGCACTTTTTCATCTTGCGTCATCGAGGCGCCAGGGCTCTGTTCACCATCACGCAGGGTGGTGTCAAAGATGATTAATTTTTCTTTTTTATTCATTGTACTGCTCCATCCCGTATCCCGTTTTGTTGTGTGCATGAGCGACTCAACAAAAGGTTATTTCCGCTCATCGTCAGGGCTATTTTTATTATTCTCATCTGATTCGTTCTTCGCCAGCTGTTGACGATCACGACGTCGTTGACGCAACTGCCATAAGGTTAATATCGGCCCCGACACGGCATAGA
>QIHH01000045.1 GCA_003230195.1 Gammaproteobacteria bacterium | reverse complement strand
GTGATCGCAGCCGTTTTGCCAGCGCTGCATATTGAGCGATGCTGAGATTATTCGCTGAACCACCACTGCCAGCGTGAATGAATATCAGCAGATGTGATGCGTCGATATGGTGTTCAGTACAGAACGTATGGCGCAGTGCCGCAATCTCATTTTCATCAAAGCTGAGATGTGGTGCCGTGGGCAGGGTGGGGCTGTGAATGCCAAAATCCCTCAGCAGCTGCAGGCCAACATCCAGGTTATAGCGGTATTCTGGTTTCTCTGAGCGCGAGCGGCGCTGCGTTAGGCGCTGTTTGTATAAGAACTGGGCAATGCCACTGGCGGGTGCTATGCGATACGGAATTTTTGCGCGCCAGCCGATCAGCCCGATGCGCGGTTTTGAATAGAGTGTCAACATGGCATCGTAGCCTTGTTGTTTGATCTCATTGAACAGTGCGCACTGCTGCGAAAAAGAGGCCTCATCACCGGGGTCGATCACCACACCATCAACTGCCGGGAATGTCAGCGCCATCGATTCGGTATATTTTGGCACCAGCACATGGATCTCACACGCTGGCAGCGCCGCGCGCAGTAAATTCAAACACGGCAGTGCCAGCATGAAATCACCGAGTTTATCGTTGCGAATGAGCAGTAGTTTTTTAGGGGCACCATGCATATGGCTGTATATGATACAGGTTTAATCTAGGACACTATATAGCTGGGTAAAACGCTACCTGATGCGCCTATCAAGCATTAACAGGATGTGTACTTCGGATTTTTTTGAGAAGGCTGTCTGGATACATCGCATACTAGAGACTTGATGCTCCCAATGATCGCCTGGGCGCTATCACGTGAATAACCGCCACCACCTAAAAAAACGGCGGGTATGGAGAGTGATTGTAATTTTTCATAAACCAGTTTATCCCGCTCAACACACTCGGTAATTGAAAGCCCGAGTCCACCTAACGAATCAGATTCAAGGACATCCGTGCCTGCTATCACATAAGCGATGCGATAATCGCCTTCTAATTTATTTAACGCACTCTGCAATGCAGTATTATACTCGTGTCCGTCTGTTCCTGCGGTCAGCGGAACATTGATATTCACCCGCTCTTTGGTTAAATTATTTTGCGGGTAGATATCATTGTTATAAATATCCAGAATGGTGACATTTTTTTTATTCATAAAGGTATAGGCATTGCCATTGCCATGATGCGCATCAATATCGATAATTAATATTTTATCTGTCTCACTGACCAAGCCAGCAGTTGAGGCCTCCTGTAGCGAGATACCAATGTCATTGTAGATGCAAAATCCTTGAGAATTTCTGGGGGTGGCGTGATGGTATCCGCCTGATAAATTCCATGCATTATTACCGTTTAGCGCCGCTTTGCTCGCTTCGATGGTGCCCGCTACGCCCCAGCGCATGGGCAACAGGATGCGTTTATCAATCATGGAAAAAGGCAGCAGGGGAATGTAAGGGATTTCCAGGGCGCGCAGGATATAGCGTTTCTTATGCAACAACCGCCGCTGTAGCCCATCAACAAAATCATTAATGATAGCCTGTGAAGCCGGGTTGTCGGGTTGCTTGATGTTAATACCCTCCAGTGACTCAATGGCATTAAAAACCGTGGAAAATTTTCGCCCGTCAAAGGGGTGGAGGTAATTCAGCAGTCCCAGGCTGATATTATACTGTGGGTGGTAATATATATTCATGCTTCTGACAGCTCATGAGCAAATTTAAGGATCTGATCTGGTGTCCAGATACCGCTGCCCAGAATGCGGGCAGTAGTACCATAATGCCTGGCGTGAGGGGTGAATGAGGGTTTGCAATTGCCACCCTCAATCAGTATGTTTGCGATCATATGAGAGCAATTATTTCTGGCGAGTTGGTAGCGTGGTATATTGTCTTGCATATTCGCAATGAAATCCAGAATACCCTCTTCATCTAGATTTGCTAGCTTGATGGTGATGGGCGCTCGGTCTCCCTCATTGCGGACATCATCCTGCAGGCTATCCATCAGCATTCCCGGCTGGCTGCGTTTAATTTTAAGATCCTTTACACCCGCTTCGCCGTCCGGCCAAAAGCTAATATACCTATCTTGCACGCTCATGGCAGTGTGGCCAACATGGTTGGCATCAGGCATCCATACGTGTATTTTAACCATGTTTTACCACGCTAACGTTTCAGCTTTCCAATGAACCTGCATTTACACAGGGGTTGCGGTGGCTAAGTCATAACCGACGCGCAGCGGACTGCCAGATTGATTGGTCGCGTTACGCCCCTTATAGCTGATTATGATTTTCGAGAAACTAAGCAAAATGACTTCTGCGGGGTTAGTATAGCAGCTGCCAGTCATCGCATAATGACTTACCAGGCAGTTTTCTAGGGTGCAATCCATATATTCCTCTACTTGATCAGTCCCGGTGCGCACAAATTTGATAATGGCCGTTTTACCAACTGCACCAGTCAGTACCTCCTTGAAGAGACCTGCCGTTGAATTATCAAAATCTTTAAGCAGTGTCACTTTGCTAATTTGAGGGCGGGAAGATTCACGATTGGCTAAATGACCTGTTTCCATAGCGATTTTCCGTGTAATTCTATAACTAAAGGAGTCTATTTCAATATGTCCCTGATACCCTTCTGCGGTAACACTGCCTTTAACACCTTCATAGTCTAGATAAATTGCCATTGATAAATTCCTGTGTCTTAACCAGTGATCATGGAAATTTGCAGCACACAGTAAAGGTTTTATTGCTGGAATTGTTGTTATCCATATATTTTAAGGATAGCCGTTATTTGTATGCTGCTCACTTATTTTATTGATCAATGATATATCATCTTCAAATTGAAAAGTAGGCAATGATCATACTGTTTATTTTTATTGAGGGCATTATCAAACGGCGATTCTTGGTTTTTTATTGTTTATAGCGCCATTACACGGTTCAGAAGTGCACACACTTCATCACTGGTGATCAAATCCATCGTCCCTTCGTCGCGTACGCGGGTGCCCCATGGCAACGCGTGGACAGGTTGGTGATGTTTGTTCTGAATCGCCTCAGGATATCTATTCGCCACATATTCAGCGCTTAGATAAGGGCGCGCACGATCAGGATTGGTAGTGGCATAGAGACCAATCACCGGGGTGTTAACGGTGGTCGCGATATGCGCCGGGCCTGAATCCGGGGCGACGACAACCGCCGCGCGGTCAAGCAGCGCCAGCAACTGTTTGAGGCTGGTTTTACCCACCAGATTAAGCGGTTTATGTTGGCAACGTTGGCTGATCTCTTCACCATATTGCTGCTCAATGGCCG
>QIHH01000267.1 GCA_003230195.1 Gammaproteobacteria bacterium | reverse complement strand
TGGTCGTACGTCAAGCTTTAAATGCGATGTTTTTAGGTTTTTGTCTCTATTTTCCTCTGGTGACTGCAATTACCTAACCGGACACTGCTGAGTTTTATTAATAGGTGGTTTTGGCCTTTGTGGCGTTGTGACCATGATATTGCTTCCTATTATATACTTTCGGCTAACACGAAAATATGATCCTATGTTTCCAAATCATGCCAACCTGACCGATGGCATCTGGATACAGGGGGAGATTAACCGTGCGGGACGTTACATGTGGTGCATTGTTCGCAAGGATCTCAGTCAGCGCAATGAGCGCATCCGTCACATCACGGGGGGCTATGATTTTCGTGGTAATGCATCGTTATTTGATATTGTTTTATGTTATTTGATGTTTTTTTTCGGCCTGGCTTTTATAGTCAGCGCATTTACATTTGTTATTCTCACAGAAATATTGGGTTTCGAACGCTGACTATCATGGAACAGCGAAAGCGGTTAGTTTCCGATGGCCAATGCCGTTTGCCCTTTTGCAATTGAGGAAAGGTCCGTGGTGGTGATGCGAACCTAGGGGGCTGATCAGAAGCATGTTTCACTGTATAATCCGCCGACCTTAAGCAATAGACCCAAACCCAATGAAGCTAACCCTCGCGCCGATGGAAGGTGTTATTGATTACCATATGCGTCATCTGCTGACACGCATTGGCGGATACGACCATTGTGTCACTGAGTTTGTACGCATCTCAGACCAACTGCTGCCACCGGTGGTGTTTTATCGTCTCTGCCCTGAGCTTGCACATGGTAGTCAAACGAAATCAGGCACACCGGTCACGCTTCAATTGCTAGGTGGCGAACCTAACGTGATGGCGGAAAACGCACAGCGTGCAGTTGAGCTCGGTGCTGCTGCGATCGATATTAATTTTGGCTGCCCGTCGCGTTTTACCAACAGCAAAGCGGGCGGCGCAATTTTATTAAAAGAACCTGAACGTATTTACAGTATTACAGCAGCAATTCGTGGTGCGGTGTCTGATCAGATTGCCGTTTCTGCCAAGATACGCCTCGGCTATGAAACCACCGACCTGGCAATGGAAAATGCAAGGGCGGTAGAGGCGGCCAACGCCAGTTTTATCACTGTGCATGCACGCACCAAGATTGATGGTTACCATTACCCTGCACGTTGGGAGTGGCTGGGAAAGATCAATGACGCACTCTCCATTCCGCTGGTGGCTAATGGGGATATTCATAGTGTTGATGAGTTTTTACGCTGCCGTGAAATGAGCAACTGCGAGGATTTCATGCTAGGGCGTGGGGCGGTGATTCAGCCAGACCTTGCGCGGCAAATTAGCGCGATTCAATCGCATACCACGATACCGTTAATGACATGGTATGAAGTGACTGCCTTAGTGATTGAGATGGCGGGATACATGCGAGCACAACCGGGGATGAAGGAGAAAAAAGTACTCGGGCGAATCAAACAGTGGTTTGTCTATTTGCGACGACAATACCCTGAAGCTGAGGCCTTGTTTGGCGAGCTTCGTCAGCTGAAACAGCTATCAAAAGTTGATGCGTTACTGAGACTGGCTGATTGCTCTGGCTACAATAGTTGAAGGGGCGGGGTATAAGCATCCCGTTTACCTCAAAATTCCACTCGTATTCAGGAAAATAACGCTGAACTAGCCAGTTTCTTACCTAAGCTTCTGTTTTTGCCATCAATCCTTGTGTCTCACCTCCAATTACACTAAAATCCTGCGGTTCCAACAAATTGTTTTCTCCTTGCCTTACCGCGTTGGTCGGAAGGCATAACCATGAGGAGTGTTATGAGACACTACGAAATCGTGTTTTTGGTCCATCCTGACCAAAGCGAACAAGTCCCAGCCATGATTGAGCGCTACCGTACCTCTATTGAGAGTCGTGATGGTACAATCCATCGTCTGGAAGATTGGGGTCGCCGTCAGCTTGAGTATCCAATCAACAAGGTTCACAAAGCACATTATGTGATGATGAACGTTGAATGTGATAAAGAAGCGCTGGAAGAGATCACCACCGCGTTCCGTTTTAACGACGCAGTTATCCGTAACTTGGTTATTACCCGTAAAGTGGCGATCACTGAAGCTTCTCCTCTGGCACGTCCTGCCAAAGAAGAACGCCCAGCGACAGCACCTGTAGCAGCACCCGTTGATGATGCGCCAGCAAAAGCTGAGGAAGCACCAGCCACTGAAGGTTAGTTGATGTCTGCGGACAACCGTCTGGTGGTGAGAGGGGTTATTTGTAATCCACCCGAGTCACGCAATAGCCCAGCCGGTATTCTACTGACAAGATTTACGCTGGAACACCGTTCACAGCAGGTTGAGGCAGGCTTACCGCGCGATACTTTTTTTAAGATTGTCGTGATTGCCGCTGGCACAGCGCTGCAACAGGTTGCAGCTAAATTACAGCGTGGTGATGAGGTCTGTGTTGAGGGATTTCTCAGTCGAATGAGTTATCGTGAAGATGAAGCCAGACTCGCACTACACGCAGAAACAATTAATAAGCAGTAACGCTGAACAGAAACATTATTTATTTGGAGAGTTATCATGGCAAAATATTTTCGTCGTAAAAAGTATTGTCGTTTTAGTGCAGAAGGTCTTGTCGTTGATTACAAAGACATCTATATGCTGAAAAACTACATCACCGAAACCGGTAAGATCGTCCCAAGCCGCATTACTGGCACCAGTGCTAAGTATCAGCGTCAGTTGGCTACCGCAGTTAAGCGTGCACGTTTTCTTGCGCTGTTGCCTTACTGTGATTCGCACTAGACTCAAGCTGCAATAGATTCACACTAATACATGAAAGCATTAGCCTCATTCATTATGCGCGGTAGAACTCAGGCAACCTTGGTTGCTGTCGTGGGTGCTGTGCTGTCGTTGCTGATACCGCCGTTGAGTCATCTTTCTGGAGCGACGATTGGGCTGGTAACACTGCGTAATGGCGTTAAAGAAGGGCTCTTTTTGATGCTTGCCTTAGGGCTGGTGATGGGTGCGATCGGCATGATGTCATCGGTTGAAGGAGGTCTGGTACAAGCCTACGTGATTGGCATGTTACTGCTTTCGGTGCCAGTGTTGCTTGCATCAATGGTGCTGCGTGTGACGCGCTCATTGGGGCAGACACTCGCCGTGGTTGCGGTGATGGCGGCGCTGCTGATACTGCTGGCCAACATTCTGTTGGGTGATGCGGCGGCATGGTGGCGCTCGGTGCTGGAAACAGTGATGACACCGATGTTGAATGAAGCCAATTTTTCGGTGGGTGAAGCGAGTGATATGCTGGATGGAATGGCACGCATGA
>QIHH01000118.1 GCA_003230195.1 Gammaproteobacteria bacterium | reverse complement strand
TACCAATGCCGTCCATATCATAGTCCGCCCATTCAGTTGGATCTGATGGAAACAGATCTTGTGCATCCGGCACGCCATCACCATCACTATCCGGCGCCTGACCCAAGGTACTCAACGCCTGTAATTGTGCCGTTGAAAGCGCATAGTCATACAGATGCACCGCATCAATCGCACCATAAAAAGGCTTAATACCATCATCTTGTGCACCAATACTCAATGGTAAGTTGTTACTCGCAATCACCAACCCAGGTGCGGCCAGACTGCCCTCTTCAATGCCATTAATATAGAGACGCATCGTGCTGCCATCATACGTCGCCGCGATGTGCATCCACGTCACACCATCCGTTGGGTATTGACTGGTCGCATTAATCCGGTAGCTATTGCCACTGCTATCCTGATTAAAACGAACAAAGGGAACCCCCTGACTACCCGATAGTGAAATTTCGTAGCCATCAGTACTGCTAAAGCGCCCTTTCTTTAACACATATTGCGTACTCGCCGTGGTGGGCTGAATCCAGACCGACAGACTCATCGCCGTACTCATGTTCAGACTCGGCGCATCACTGATCACAACACGATCATTGCCGCCACCAAAGAACAGCGCACTACCACTGACACCCGCCGACCAGACCGGCGTGCCATTCACACTGCCATCATTACCATTGGTACTGCCATCACTCACCAGCACACCACTGTTCTCATCAAACTGCCAGTAACTATCCAGACTCAGCACCAGCGGAATGGTACCCGCTAAATACTCGTCCAGGTTAGTCGCGCCATCACCATCCGCATCCAATGCAGCATCGGCCGCATCCAGTGGGTTAAAGCCATACTGCACTTCCCAGCTATCTGGCATGCCGTCGTTATCATCATCTAGGTCGCCATTGTTACCCATGCCATCCATATCATAGTCCGCCCATTCAGCTGGGTCTGATGGAAAGGCATCTTCATCAGTTAAATAACCATCACCATCTGCATCAACCGTTGGCTCCAATAACTTCAGCCACTCTCGCGCCATGCGTTGGTAACCAACGCCATTAGGATGAATTCCATCAGCTGACATCAATTGGGGATTATCTTTGAAAAGCGTGTACCAGTCCGGTCCAACTAAAGCCGTTAGATTGTCCGCAACTAATTCCTCAACAACAAGATTAAACTCTCTGATAGTCGCATTCACAGGTGCTAATTCAGCATTAGCAAATGGAGTACAGGTAGAACAATCTGTATATGTTATCGCAACCTTACCGAGCACAGGAATCTTTTCCGCTGAAATCACGAGATCGATTATTTGCTGCATATTATCTTTATATGAACCAGAATACCCCACGTCGCCATCATATCGCCCTAATCCACTGGCAAGGCGATGCCGATCATTCGCACCAAAATGCAATAAAACATGGCCTGCATCGGGATTCGCCTGCAATGCATTTGACACCATAGAAATCCCATCAAACGATGTTGTTGAAGCAATCCCCTTATTGATAACAGAGTTAGGGTACCCTCGATATTGAGTTAGCAAATTGTTTAAAATAGGGGAGAAGCCACCACCACTATTTCGCAGGTCGCTTGATATATCATCTTGCGGGATATCATCTTGAGCCCCAGCAGTAATGCTATCGCCCACTGCAATATAAGTGCGGCCTATCCCGTATGAAGTGACAGTATCATTCACATCAATACCAACGACATCAGTACCAGACTCATCGACAATTGTTGCCTGAATAGTGTAATCACCAAGCGGCAAACTCAAATATGTTTGTTCGAATGGAGCGCTGTAATCTAAATTTTGCTGAGAAAAAGTGGTAGAGCTTATATCAAAACGAATCCCCCATCCCGACTTCACACCTGTCACATTAGCTTGCACCACTAAATCTTGAGATGCCTGCATTCCAAGGCTTTGGAGTTCTGAAATAAAAATAGAAGGTGCTGAATTTACCTCCTGATATAGAGACAATACTTCAGAGGGTGTTAACGCTTGATCGGACATATAGACTTCATCAAGTCCGCCATTAAAAGGAGAAAGACCATCATCCTGACCACCAAAAGATAAATCAAAGTTGTTATTTGCAATAATAAAATTGGCAGGCTGACTATTCTCCAACACACCGTTTATGTAGAGTTTTATTTCTAAACCATCATATACTGCAGCCACATGCATCCATGTACTACCATCCACTGGATAATTTGAGACTGAATTCACGCGATACGCATTGCCAGAACTCATCTGATTAAAACGAACAAACACCGCACCAGAAAAAGAAAGCGCTATCTCGTAACCGTCAGTCACATTATTACGCCCTTTCTTAATCACATATTGGGTCGCAATATCATTAGGCCTTATCCAAGCCGAAATGCTCATTGAGGAACCGAAATTAAGCGATACCGCATCAGGAATGAGTACACGATCAGCGGGCCCTGAAAATGTCAAATTCGACCCTCGCACGCCTGCCGTCCAGCTGGTGCTACCCACAAGCGCCCCATCATTCAGATTCCCACTTGAATCACCAGTAACTAACCCAGTATTTTCATCAAACGTCCAGACTCCAGTATAAGTCGCGCTATTTGCAGTCCCGATGAAAGCAGAAATAACAATTAATTTGAGTGCAAGTAATCTCGCAACCATCTGAATTAATTTCATAATTACTTTATAGATCCTAAATTAGTTTGAACGGCTCATCAAAAAACCATCACTGAGATATCTTTAAATACAAGCAAAATTCAGGCCAAAATAATATAACTATATTATTCAAATAGTTAACATAATTATTATTTGCATAAGCTATTTTTTGTAAAAAAAATTGACACATCCAACCCGACAAGAAAGTGCCCCCTATACTTAGCCTTACCGTTTCCGCCTTTCAAACACATATATGATGTACATCAAAAATCTTTAAATCACATTGTAACTACCTGAATTAATTTCATAATCCCTAGCCCTTCAAAACCAAAATGACATCAGTCTTCACTAAAATTATCGCCACAATTACTTAGCGACTCACGCTGCAACGTTTTAACCAAAAACGTAAATTTGAAACCTATACTCTCTTACTCTCTTACTCTCTTACTCTCTTAGCGCGCTAAAGGCGCGCTCAATTGATCGTTTATAACTATAAACTCCTTCATTTCATGCGTTTCTGCCCTATCAGAGAATAAAATATCTGTTCGTGCAAAGATCATAATTTATGTAAAAATTTTCAACATGAAGTACCATTTAAGCCTCTGGAGTTCGCTGAAAAACAACATGAATGAAGTGGTACCCGAAATCTGGACAGGTTGTTAAGCTCTGACATGCCAAATTAGAGAGCACCATCATCATGAGCAAGAAACGTAAACAG
>QIHH01000259.1 GCA_003230195.1 Gammaproteobacteria bacterium | reverse complement strand
CCGCCGTGGTGCGTATTGCCAATGAGCGTGAGGCGGAAGGCTTTATCGCCGTGACGCCTGAAGCGCGCCGTCGTTTCTGGCAGGACCGTGGCCGTACTGCTGCAATTGCTGCGCATACCAACGCCTTCAAAATCAATGAAGATGTGGTGATTCCACTCGAAAATCTTGCAACCTATAACGAGCAGATCGAGCGCATCAACATCGAGCAGTCAACTAGCAACAAGCTGCAGATGATCGATGCAGTGATCGCTTTTCTCGATGACGAGTTGGCGACCATGCCGCTCTCAGAAAAATTTGAAGCAAGTGAAGAGGGTGATGCCATTGTCCTTAGTAAACGTGACGCCGCTTGCACACACCTAAAAACGATCCGCAGTCGCTGGCTCACATTGATCGAACAGATGGATGCTACCGCAAGCAGCCAACATGCGCTGCTGAGCGCTGATGAAGTCGCCTCAATTCAACCAGATGACACCCTGTTTCAACTGTTGCTACGCCGCGACGTGCGTATCTCCTATCGTCAAGAGATTGAGCGGCCACTTAAAGAGATCTTTGGTGGTGAGGCACTCTCACCCGTGCGTAAACGACTCGATGATATTCATCATGAGATTCGCTCCAGCCGCCTCTTTGTCGCACTGCATATGCATGCGGGCGATGGCAATGTGCATACCAATATCCCGGTCAATTCCAATGACTACGAAATGATGCGCGAAGCGGAGCTGATTGTTGATCGCGTGATGGCGATTACGCGCTCGCTGGGTGGCGTTATCTCTGGTGAGCACGGCATTGGCATCACTAAGATGCAGTATATGGATGCACAGAGTATTGATGCCTTTGCCGAGTACAAAGCGCGCATCGACCCCAATGGCTGCTTTAATCGCGGTAAACTATTGCCCGGCTCCGGCCTTGAGAAGGCCTATACGCCCTCTTTGAGGTTACTGCAGCAAGAGGCGCTTATTCTTGAGGAAAGCGACCTAGGCGCACTGAACGACGATATCAGTAACTGTTTACGTTGTGGGAAATGCAAACCGGTCTGTACTACCCATGTGCCGCGTGCCAACCTCCTCTATTCACCACGCAACAAAATCCTCGCAACGGGTTTAATGATTGAGGCATTTCTTTACGAAGAGCAGACGCGGCGCGGTATTTCAGTGCGCCACTTTGATGAGATGGAAGACGTGGCCGATCACTGCACCGTTTGTCATCGTTGTGAACCCGTTTGCCCGGTTGATATCGATTTTGGTGAAGTCTCAATCCGTATGCGTACCATCCTGAAGACACGCCTGCCATTCAAATTGAAACCTGGGCCGCGCCTGGCGATGGCGTTTCTTAACGTCACCAGCGCAACCTCGATTAAGGTGATGCGCAAGTTAATGCTGCAGTGGGGTTATGCCGGGCAGCGCCTTGGCCATCGCGTATTCAAGGCGCTAACACCGAAAGAGGCGCCCAATGCGCGGCCGACATCGACCAACGGTAAACCATCAATACCGGCGCAGGTGATTCACTTTATGAAGAAGCCACTACCCGCGGATATCCCAACGCAGACCACCCGTGCACTATTGGGAGTGGAAGATGATAAGACAATCCCGATTCTACGCGACCCTGCAAAGACGGATGAAAATGCGGAGGCAGTCTTCTATTTTCCAGGCTGTGGTTCAGAGCGCCTCTTTAGTGAAGTCGGCATGGCGACGCTCGCAATGCTATATGAAAGTGGTGTGCAGACCGTATTGCCGCCTGGCTATTTATGTTGTGGTTACCCACAGACTTCATCGGGCGACCAGGCGAAGGGGAAGCAGATCACCACCGATAATCGGGTGTTGTTCCATCGTGTTGCCAACACACTCAATTACCTTGATATCAAAACGGTCGTAGTCTCGTGTGGCACCTGTATGGATCAACTATTGAAATATGAATTTGAAAAGATTTTCCCTGGCTGTCGCCTGCTGGATATCCATGAATTTCTGATGGAAAAAGGGATCTCGGTTGATGGTGTCGAAGGAGTGCAATACCTCTATCATGACCCTTGTCATACCCCGATGAAACATCACTCACCACTGACAGTCACCAGCAAACTGCTAAATGGCGAAACAACACTCTCAGATCGCTGCTGTGGTGAGGCCGGCACCTTTGCGGTGGCGCGCCCTGATGTCGCGACACAGGTACGTTTTCGCAAGGAAGAAGAGCTAAAGATCGGTATTGAGCAGCTGACTAATAAACCAAAAGTCGAAAACAATGAAGTGCGTCTACTGACCTCATGCCCTGCCTGTCAACAAGGGCTGGCCCGCTATAGTGATGTGACCGGCATGGAGCCAAAATATATCGTGGTTGAACTGGTTAACCGTTACTTCGGTGAGAAGTGGCAGCGCGCTTTTATCGACAAGGTGAAAAAAGGTGGGATTGAGCGGGTACTGCTCTAAGTAATTAAAGCTGCTCTTCTGATTATTTACGAAACAACCAGAAGAGCAGTGATAAAACAATACTGATGATGATCAATGTCATCACCGGAAAGTAGATACCAAAGCCTTCCTTTTCAATCGCGATATCACCAGGCAACCGACCCAATCCTGATTTTGTGATCCACGGCCATAACAGGCCTGCAATCAACAACGCTGCGCCAGCGATAATCAGAAACTTTTGCATCGCGTAGCTGAGTCGGGCGCTGTTACGTAACGGTCTTAACGCCCTCTGCCGTGCCTAACAGTAAGACATCAGCAGGGCGAATTGCGAACAGGCCGTTGGTGACCACACCAACGATGTTGTTAAGCTGCTCTTCCAGCTTAACTGGATCCATAATCGAAAGATTTTGAATATCGATAATCTGATTACCATTATCGGTAATAAAATTTTCACGCCAAACCGGTTGGCCGCCCAGCTTAACAATCTCACGTGCCACATAACTGCGTGCCATTGGGATCACTTCAACCGGTAGTGGGAATGTACCCATGACATCGACCAGCTTGCTTTCATCAGCCACGCAAACAAATTTATCACTCGCTGCGGCGATGATCTTTTCGCGTGTTAATGCGCCACCACCGCCTTTAATCAGGTGCAGGTATTTATTGGTCTCATCTGCACCATCGACGTAAACTGGAATATCACTCACTTCATTTAATTCAAACACAGCAATGCCATGCCCCTTTAGACGCTCCGCTGTTGCCTCGGAACTGGCAACCGTTCCGTCGATTTTATGCTTGATGCCAGCCAGGGCATCAATGAAATGATTAGCCGTTGAGCCAGTGCCAACACCGATAATCGCGCCTGCTTCTACATACTCCAGCGCCGCGTGGGCCACCATTTTTTTCATCTCATCTTGTGTCATTTCCGTTCTCCAATCTTTTGATCCATGAAATGATACCTGTGAAGTGGCAAAAAGTCATGATAAGCAACGGTTTGGCAGTGAATTTCGGTAGGAAAAGCGATCTTGAGCTGATACCG
>QIHH01000044.1 GCA_003230195.1 Gammaproteobacteria bacterium | reverse complement strand
CTCTTCGAAAACAAGGCAATACTGGGTGAACTCAGCACACTGTGGCACGCCGGTATCGGCAAGGTCATCCTTGAAACCTGGGGATTTACTGAAGAGATTATTCACGCCACCGATGAGCATGAGATCATCAATGATAAATCGCATAGAGGAGCCAACTTAACCGACGTTGTAATCGTCTCTAACCTGCTATCATACATTGGAAAAACATCGCCTTATAGCGAGGTCGACTATTCGGCCCTGCCGTCATTTCAGCGCTTGGGACTTGATGCGGAGCATATCGCAAAGATCATGACACAATCAAAGGTACAGGTTAACTCAATGATTCAGGCTCTCAGTTAAGGGCACTTCTATTAATAAATGCTCGCGCAACGTCTTCTACGTAATAAAAGCAGTAGCAACAGACTACTCAACCAGCCAATCGAGTTCGCACCACCACCATCCACCCACAGTACCGCGGGGTTAGTCACGGTCACAAAAATGTCCTGAGTATCCGTTGGCCTACCTCCACCACTATCTTCCACCCTCACACGCACGTGATAGACATTATCGCCATTGCTATCAGTCGGCTCAGCAAAATCAGGAGCCTCAATGAATGTCAGAACCCCTGTTTCACTATCCAGCGCAAATTTCTCCTTATCATCACCACCAACAATGCCATATACCAACACCGCGCCATCTTCATCTGTCGCCACTACCGTCGTCACTGCCGTTTCGCCACCAACCACACTCACATCCCTAGTCTCCCCTCCCCTAATCACTGGTGGGATATTAATTTCAACCTTCATTTCGCTCAAAACAGGTGTCCTGACTGGCGACAATGAATGTAATTCTGCTCTCCAGCGCAGATCGCTTCCGCTCTCAGGAATGGCGAAAAGCTTATCTGAAAATACCTGGTACCACTTCGCACCACCATTATTAGAAAGATAATAATCGACCCGTGTATTACGCGTTGTGGGCGAATTAGGTGTTGCCGTAGCAGATAAAAAGAAACCACGAAAATTTGTTTCTGTGGTATTGATTTTCCCCGAAACCACTCGCCCAAGATGTGTTTGGTAAAGGCCGTTTTTATAGACCTTATTCGTCACCCCATACTCTGCAGCCACCAGATCAACATCCGTATTATTGTCATCAGTAAGGCCATCCAAATCACCCACCACAAGTGCGCGTGTCGCGGCAACACTGCCTGGGTTTAACGGCGCACCAACCGCACTAAACACTCCTGCACCATCATTCAAATAACGCATATTGGGTGATCCATCATTGCCTACCAGCAGATCAAGGTCTTTATTACCATCAACATCGACATCACCATCAACATCAATCAGCAGCACACTTGTCGTCACGTCAGTCTCTGAACCAACAGTGATGCCATCATCACCAGCAAGAAATGCGCTGACATTTAAATAAAGTTTATTAACTTGTCCTGCATTACCGACTATTAGATCAAGATCACTTCCCGCATCAATATGACCAAGCACAATACTGAGCGTATCATCCGTATCTGCACCGATATTTTTATTAAATGAAAACCCGCTTACACCATTATGAAGGTATAATTTATTTTCCTGCCCCCTATTGCCAACCACTAAATCGAACCTGTCCATTCCATCCACATCACCTAGTACAATGCTACTCGTATTATCCATCTCACTTCCGATATTGGTACCCACACTAGAGAAAGCAGCAGCGCCATCGTTCAAATAAATTTTATTCGTAGCATTCCAGTTACCAACGATCACATCAAAATAAACGTCATCATCAACCAACGCCACATCAATACTAGTCGTCGTATCCATTTCAGTATCCAGACCAATATCCACAGCAGCCAGAAAACCGTCCGTAGTAACATTACTAAAATCATTTAAATAGATTTTATTGGTCGCCCCCCAGTTACCAGCAATCAGATCCAGGTCACCATCGTTATCCATATCATGCAGCACCAGACTATAAGTAATATCCGTCGTCGACCCCACATCAACCCCCACCTCAGGAAAACCGCCCGTACCATCATTCAAATACAGCTTATTGGTTTGCCCTGCATTGCCTGCTATCAGATCAGGGTAGTCATCACCATCAACATCACCAATCACAATCGCCCAGGTGTTATCGATTTCAGATCCAATAGCATTACCAATAGCTGCATAACCACCACCTTCAGCTGAATTCAGGTATAGTTTATTGATTGCAGCACTTTCCCCGGTAATAATATCGATATCACCATCGCCATCGACATCGCCCAACGCGGTGCTAAAAGTCATAAATTCAGAAGCAGAGATAACCTCCCCACTATCAGGAAACCCCCCATCACCATCGTTAATATAGCGTTTAGTATGCCCAGCATTATTGCCAACAATAAGATCGATATCACCATCATTATCACTATCCGCAAAGGAGACACTCGTCGTAACATCCGCTGCATCATCCACACCGATGGCGATATCAGAAGTATTCTGATTAAAAGTGTTGGCGAGATTTAAATGCAAACGGTTTGCTTCACCATCATTACCCGAGATAAAATCAAGAGCACCATCGCCATTAACATCACCCGCAACAAGGCTATTCGTTAGCTTTTTTTCCACTCCAATGGTACTGAAATTCGCAGAAAAATCACCCGATCCATCATTTTGATAGAGCTTATTAGCGACCCCCGCACTGTAGTTTGCAATGGCCAAATCCAGGTCACCATCACCATCCACATCAAGCAGAATCGTGTCGGTCGTCACATTTCCAATAATCCCAAGCGGCGTACCATTGCTAGTAAACAAACCATCACTATTATTAAGATAGAGCTTATTAGTCTGGTCAAGAGCGTCCGACCCTGTGACTAAATCGAGGTCTCCATCACCATCCACGTCACCAAGGCTAACGCTGGTAGTCGCATCAGATTCTGAACCAATAGCAGCACCATTGAGAGGAAAACCCCCACTGCCATTATTCAGATAAAGCCGATTAATCTCGCCATCATTGCCCATCACGATATCCAGTGCGCCATCGCCATTCACATCACCCAATACAACACTGCGTGTTGCATTGTTATCCAATAATGTTTGATGACGAGTAAAAACACCCGCGCCATCATTTAAATAAATCACACTCGAAACACCGTTATTCCCGGCAATCAGATCAAGATCACCATCGCCATCAATATCACCAAGAGCAACACTGCGCGTGTCATCTGTTAAACCATCAATATCTAACTCATTACCAGCGCCCGCTGACTCAGCCGTGCGCCACGCCAGAAAGAGCGCCTGCTCTTCTGTAGACCAGTTAGCATTGGTCAACATGCCATCTCTCAAATCAGTATCAACAAAATCCTCAGTGAACGGCAGACCCGCCTCATACAACCCCGCAGAGGAGAGCGCCAGTATCAATGAAGCGCTAATTCGGAAGAGATGTGTGTTACGACGCATACAGCAGACCTTTAAAAATCATTCAGAAAATCCAACGCAGGTATATTACCGATTAAAACACAATAACTACCCATTATAGCTGCTGTTTCACATGAAAACTAAAGTTATTCTCCGCTATTTTTAGAGCATTTACAAACACATAGCCCTAAATAGACGAATACAAACCAGAACAATACCTCTCCACCAGAAGAAAGAGTTGTAGATTAAAACAGATGCAATAAATAGATGTTATTATACTTCACGTACTAGGCTAAAGAAGTGATCTTGCAGACAGAACAGACCGTGAATTTTAATTGATCGAGCCTTTCTCTTTCTCGATCTTTAAGTTGATATTCTCAAACGACCTTATCCAGAACATCATCTAAAATATCGCACTCCAGCTTTTCAGCTACGGACTCGAAAAGCGTCTTTGCCATCAGTTTTGTGCTCATAACTTAGGTAATTATACGGAATTATTTAATAGCACCCAGAAACAAAAAACCCGCTAAAAGCGGGTTTTTTCTACTAAATTTAATTCAGTCGTTCCGGCTGAATATGATCAGACCGCTTAAGCCAGTATTGATAACTGCTTCGGTGAATCCTGAATGTTTGGCAAACCAGTGTCACGGCATAGCTCTCTTTGAATTTTTCGATCAGCGTAAATTGTTCATCGAGCCTGACATCAAGAGAGCAGTATCCTTTTTTAGAATTTCTTTCTCTAGGTTCTACCCGTTTAATACGTTTTTCGAGCGCTTGTATTTTTCGCTGGTCTGGCGTAATGGCATTAGGGTAGCTGGCAGTGCGTACCGCACTTAATCCGAAAAACTTCCTTTTACTCTAAAAAAACTCCGACATTGTCGGGCTTCTCAAATCAAAATTTGAAAACAGTTACTTCCGCTTAGGCAAATAAATATCCGTACAGGTCCCCTCCGCCACTTCTGCTGCGAAGTTAAGCGTCTCAGACAGCGTCGGGTGTGGATGAATGGTCAACGCCAAGTCTTGCACATCGGCTCCCATTTCTAAAGCAAGTACTGCTTCTGCAATCAATTCACCGGCATTGGTACCAACGATGCCCGCACCGATGATACGGTGATGCTCATCGAACAACACTTTGGTCATCCCTTCATCACGCCCGATTGAAAGTGAACGACCACTCGCGGCCCACGGGAAAGCACCCTTTTGGTATTGAATACCTTCTGCCTTACACTCATCTTCGGTCTTGCCCATCCACGCAATTTCCGGGTCGGTATAGCAGACGGATGGAATGGTGCGTGCATCGAAAAAAGTCTTCATGCCTGCAATCACTTCAGCAGCAACCTTCGCTTCATGGGTTGCTTTATGTGCGAGCATTGGCTGACCAACGATATCACCAATCGCGAAGATATGATTCACATTGGTACGCATCTGCTTATCAACATTGATAAAGCCACGTTCATCAACGACAACGCCTGCTTTATCTGCATTGATCAATAGACCATTAGGTGTACGACCAATCGAGACCAGTACGCGATCAAAGGTATCCTGCGCTGGTACGCCCTTACCTTCAAACAAACAGACCATTCCAGCATCAGACGGTTCAATCGCGCTGACCCTGGTATTAAGATAGATATTTTCATAACGTTTTTTGATGCGGCGTTCCAGTGGGCGTACCACATCACGATCGACACCCGGAATCAATCCCGCTGACAATTCAACCACAGTGACATCCGAACCAAGCGCATCGTAGACGGTAGCCATCTCTAGCCCGATGATGCCACCACCGACAACTAATAAGCGTTTTGGTATTTCAGCAATCTCCAGTGCATCGGTTGAGTCCATCACACGTGGATCGTCCCACGGAATAAACGGTAGTTTGGTTACGCGTGAACCGGCGGCGATAATAGAATTTTCAAAACCGATAACTGTCTTAGTGCCATCATCCGCTTCGACTTCGATTGTATGAGCCGACGTAAACTTGCCATAGCCGTGAACGATCTCAACATTACGCTGCTTCGCCAGCCCTTTCAGGCCATCGGTTAGCTTACCGATCACGTTTTCTTTATGGGCACGCAATTTATCGATATCGATCTCTGGTTTATTAAACGCCACGCCGATATCAGAAAACTCTTCCGCTTCGTTGATCACCTGTGCGGTATGCAGCAGTGCCTTCGAGGGGATACAACCGACATTCAGACAGACGCCACCAATATTTTGGTAGCGTTCGATCAGGATTACTTTTTTACCAAGATCCGCCGCACGAAACGCTGCAGTGTAACCACCGGGACCGGAACCAAGTACCACCACCTCGGCTTCTTTATCCACATCACCACTGTAACTTGCTGCACTAATCACCGGTACCGACCCTATCGCGTCCGCTGGTACTGTAGGCACAGCTGCCTTCGCAGCAGGTGCTTCACTGACAGCGACTTCTGATACTTCCAGTTTGATGACCAGACTTCCTTCGGCAACCTTATCCCCAACCGCAACCAGCACCGCTTTAACCACACCACCCTGTGGTGCTGGGATTTCCATCGCCGCTTTATCGGATTCCACTGAGATCAGCGAATCTTCCGCTTCAATCGTATCACCAGCACTCACCAGCACTTCGATCACTTCAACTTCATCAAAGTCACCAATATCAGGAACAGGAATGTTTATAACTAGTTGGCTCATAGATAACATCTCCTGTTACAGCA
>QIHH01000139.1 GCA_003230195.1 Gammaproteobacteria bacterium | reverse complement strand
CAGCAATTTCACCCATGAACGCCTTCTTGATTTTGCAGGGGCTTGAAACACTGGGGCTTCGTATGGAGCGTCATTGTGAAAATGCTGAAGCGGTTGCGGCGTGGATGCAAAACCACCCAAAGATCGAGTGGGTCAATTACGCCGCATTAGCAGATAGCCCTTATAAAAGTACCGCCGATAAAATCACCAAAGGCAAGGCTTCCGGTATCCTGAGTTTTGGTATTAAAGGAGGTAAAGCGGCGGGTGGTCGTTTTATTGATGCGCTGCAGATGATTTTACGACTGGTTAATATTGGTGATGCAAAATCCCTTGCCTGTCACCCTGCTTCTACAACGCATCGTCAACTTGGCCCGGATGAATTAAAGGCTGCTGGTGTCAGTGAAGAGTTAGTACGGATTTCAGTTGGCATTGAACATCAGGACGACATCATTGCCGATATCAGTCAGGCGCTTGAAAAGGCTTAAATGATTCGAAAGAGATCGCTTCGGAATGTAGGTGCACATTGCGCAGCCATTCATTAAGGCCTGTTATTCTTTGATCGGTTTGACTTGACTGGCTGCATGACTTGCACGTCGTCTCGCATCATCGGTACTACTGCTATAAGCAAGTGCAACACCCATGCGCCGCTGTTCAAAAGCCTCTGGTTTGCCAAATAGTCGAAGATCAGTTTGAGCATCCTGTAACGCACTATCGACCCCTTCAAAGGCAATGCCTTTTTCATCCATTGTGCCGTAGATTACTGCGCTAGCAGCGGCGACGACATTCATCTCAATCGATACCGGCAGGCCTAAAATGGCACGTGCATGTAGTTCAAATTCATTTTGATACTGGCTGCTCATTGTTACCATACCGGTATCGTGGGGGCGTGGGCTTACCTCGCTAAACCACACCTGGTCATCTTTTATGAAAAGCTCAACGCCAAAGATGCCGCGGCCGCCAAGATTGCTAGTCACGGCGACGGCAATTTCCTGTGCGCGATGCAGTGCCGTTGCACTCATCTGTTGTGGTTGCCAGCTTTCGACATAATCACCGTTAACCTGACGATGGCCAATTGGTGCGCAATAGTGAGTTTCAATTTTACCATCGCTGTTATATGCGCGTACGGTTAGCAATGTGATTTCGAAATCAAACTCGATCATCTCTTCAACGATCACGCGTCCGCCTTTGATACGGCCACCACTCATGGCATAGTTCCATGCCGCTTCAATTTCTTCTGGTTCATTGATGGTAGATTGCCCCTTACCTGATGATGACATTACCGGTTTAACGATGCAGGGGTAACCAACACCGCCATCGATCGCCATTCGCAGTCCATTTAGACTCTCCGCAAAGGCGTAACGTGAGGTTGGTAACGCAAGCTCTTCGGCGGCGAGTTTACGAATTCCTTCTCGGTTCATGGTGAGTTGTGTGGCACGCGCGGTGGGAATCACTTCAATACCATCGACTTCGATTTCAACCAGCATCTCGGTCGCAATCGCTTCGATCTCTGGTACGATGATATCCGGTTTTTCCTGTTCGATCAGCGCACGCAGTGCTATTGGGTCGGCCATATTAATTACATGGCCACGGTGAGCCACTTGATGTCCTGGTGCGTCGGCATAGCGATCTACCGCAATGGTCTCAACGCCAAAGCGCTGCAATGCAATAATCATTTCTTTACCAAGTTCACCGCTACCAAGCAGCATTACACGTGTTGCGGTAGGGGTTAAAGGGGTGCCGATTTTCATTGTTATAGTCCTGTTGCCTAGAATAATGGTTGTGTCTGATGATGATAGCGGTTATCCCTGTTAATGAAAACGCTCAGCCGTTACAATGCGCCAACTTACTTATAGCAAAGATCGCGTGGAGGTCGAAAATGGTTATTTTTTCAACATCGCATGGTGACATCACCATTGAAATGTTCCCTAATGAAGCACCCATTACAGTTAAGAATTTCTTGCAGTATGTTGATGACGGTTATTTTGACGGCACCATCTTCCACCGTGTGATTCCGGGTTTCATGTTACAGGGTGGTGGTTTCACTGCTGATATGGCACAGAAAGAGACCCGTGACGAGATTAAAAATGAAGCCGACAACGGCCTAAAAAATGAGCGTGGTACACTGTCGATGGCACGTACAGCCGTTGTTGATAGTGCAACTTCCCAGTTTTTCCTTAATCTGGTTAAGAACGATTTTCTTGATAACGGTAGTCGTGACTTTGGTTATGCGGTATTTGCCAAGGTAGTTGATGGCATGGATGTGGCAGATGAGATTGCTAAGGTTCAGACCGGCAATAGTGGTGGCCATCAAAATGTGCCGCTTGAACCTGTCGTAATTAACTCAGCGCGTTGTGTTGATGTGACGACTGATGAGGGTAGCGACGAGGGCTGTTAGTGAAAATTGATGTTGAAGAAGGCGCCTCTATGGCGCCTTTTTTGTGGCCGTGATTTTATCGCCATGCCAATGATATGTCTTTTGGTCTATTATCAGTTGGTTGAGTTCATAAAACACTTAAGTTAGCTTTGCTTTAGACGATAGATGATTATCAGATAACTGATAGTAGTGCTGGTAATATGAAACTTGAAGCGATCTCAACGGATAATATTCGCAACTCTGTACTGTTGCCCTTTGTTAGCGAAACGATTAATACTTTGCAAACAATGGCAAATTTAAAGGGTTCAAGTGATCTATTAACTTATCATGAGCCACTAAATATTTTTGCCTTTAAAGATTTCGCTGTCTCTATAAATGCCACTTTTTCCAATGGCGTTACAAATAACGTAGTGATGAATTTTGATGCTCAGACGGCAATTATTATTGGTAACAAAGTACGCTCAGTAATGTTTGGAACAAATGAAGTGGATACTTCGCTGACGAATGACAACAAAGAAGCGTTAGCCGAATTTTTGAATACCGTGGTTGGATTGGCTGCTCGTGAGATCAATGAGAGCAATCATAAAATATCTTTTGGTGTGCCGCTATATTTATATAATAAAGAAGACAGTGAGTTTTTACTAAATGGTATAAAAAACATTATGACGGTGCCGATGGACTTGGAAAATGCAGGCCGATTTTATTTAAGCTTTCTTGTACGATAGTAATAATAAGGGAAGATCGTATGCTGGATAAAGAAAAAGCCATTTTAATCGTCGATGATACGATGATAATGCGAGAAGGATTGCGTCGAGTATTGGCTTCGATGGGTTATGAAAATACTGTGCAGGCAGAACACGGCAAGCAGGCGTTAAATATTATAGAGAGCGGCGAACATGATATAGGCGCTGTCTTTTTAGACATTGTTATGCCTGTGATGGATGGTAAAGAAACACTGAAAAAAATTCGTGAAACCAATCAAGACCTCACCTCAAAGGCAGATAAAGATTCGATTGTAGAATGTAGCAAGCTTGGTATGAGTAGTTATGTGTTAAAACCGATTAATGTGACTGAAGGACCGGAAATTCTTGAGGCAATTTTTACCCGGCTTTAGATGGCTTGTTTAAATACCTGAATAGAGTTTTCTGCTGTTTCACGCTACCCCCCCCTGCTAACTGCTAACAATATTTGAGTGCTATGAATGGGTGGATGCAATGGCTTATTAAGCTAATCCCAGACCAGTGGCGGTTCATCCATCAATGCCGCTTGTTCACGTAGCGCCAGAATATGTTCATCCCAATAACGACCTGTGTTGAACCATGGAAATGCTTGGGGAAAGGCAGGATCATTCCAACGGCGTGCGATCCATGCTGCGTAATGCATCATCCTTAATGTGCGCAGTGCTTCGAGCAGGTGTAATTCTCTTGGATCGAACTCGCGGAATTCGATATAGCCGTTTAGAAAGTCAGCAAGGCGGGCGGTCATGTACGGTCTGTCACCGGAGAGAAACATCCAGATATCCTGAATGGCTGGCCCCATGCGTCATCATCAAAGTCAACGATGTGAGGGCCATTGTCGCGCCACAGGACATTACCGGGGTGCATGTCGCCGTGCAGGCGAATGATCTCGACATCACCTGCGGCGGCATAGCAGGTACGCACGCGTGCAATCAAATCTTCGGCCAGCGAGTGATAGGCATCAATGAGCCCTGCGGGTACAAAATCGTTACCCAGCAGGTAAAGGTATGAATCGACGCCGAAGTTCTCGATGTTTAAGGTAGGGCGATGTTTGAATGGATGCGCCGCGCCCATGTTATGAATGCGCGCCATAAAGCGCCCCATCTGCTCCAGATGATCGGGGTCATCAAGTTCTGGTGAGCGGCCACCGCGACGGAGTGATAGTGTAAACCGAAAACCGTTATGACAATGTAAGGTGGTGCCATTTTTATCTGCGATGGGTGCAATCACCGGAATCTCAAGATCACTCAATGCCTGGGTAAATTCATGCTCTTCGATGATCGCTTCATTACTCCAGCGTGCCGGGCGATAGAACTTGGCGATCAGTGGCTCTTCATCTTCAATACCGACTTGATAAACACGATTTTCATAACTGTTAAGCGCAAGAAACTGGCCGTTGCAGTGATAGCCTAAGCTTTCAACCGCATCCAAAATTGCATCGGGGCCGAGAGCGGCGTAGGATTCATTGTTTTTGTTATCC
>QIHH01000023.1 GCA_003230195.1 Gammaproteobacteria bacterium | reverse complement strand
CCGGTGGTAAGCAGTATCGAGTGACCGAAGGCGAGACACTCAAAGTAGAAAAAATCGTCGCTGAAGAAGGCGGCTCGATTGATTTTGATGAAGTTTTGCTGGTTACTGATGGTGACAATGTGAAAGTTGGTGCGCCTTTTGTGGCGGGTGGCAAGGTCAGTGCTACAGTAAAATCTCACGGACGTGGCGAAAAGATTAAAATCGTTAAATTCCGTCGTCGTAAGCATTCTCGTAAGCAGATGGGGCATCGTCAGTCTTATACTGAAGTGCAGATCACTAGCATCGCGGCAGACTAAATAAGGGGTTATTGAGAAATGGCACATAAGAAAGCAGGCGGCAGCACCCGCAATGGTCGTGATTCTGAGTCTAAGCGACTGGGTGTGAAGCGTTTTGGTGGTGAGAGTGTACTTGCTGGCAATATTATTGTCCGTCAGCGTGGTACGCATTTTCACGCAGGCGTTAACATGGGGTTAGGGCGTGACCACACATTGTTTGCTAAGGCAGACGGTCAAGTACTGTTTGAGAAGAAAGGCCCGAAACAACGTACGTACGTCAGCATCGTTGCTGCCTAAGCAGTTACCACGCGGATGTATGAAAAGGCCCCGTCCAGTTGACGGGGTTTTTTTTTATCACCAGCGCGACTCCAATAAGTCCGGGTAAATTCAGGTATTAGTGATCAGATATGAAATTCGTCGATGAAGCCACTATCAATATCCAAGCCGGGAACGGTGGCAACGGTTGCATCAGTTTTCGACGTGAAAAATATATCCCTTTCGGTGGCCCTGATGGTGGTGATGGCGGTGATGGTGGTAGTGTCTTTCTAGTGGGTGACACCAACTTGAATACGCTGGTCGATTTTCGCCATAGGCGTAATTATCGTGCTGAGAATGGGCAGCGCGGGCAGGGTTCCAACTGCACCGGAAAAGGTGGTGATGATTGCTTTATTCGCGCCCCGCTCGGCACCATTGTCAAAGATGAGGAGACCGATGAAGTGATTGGTGAGGTGTTGCGACATGAACAGCGCTTGCTGGTTGCGCAGGGTGGTTTCCACGGCATCGGCAATATTCGGTTTAAGAGCAGTACTAATCAAGCGCCACGCAAGGCGACGCCTGGTTCGCTTGGTGAGGGGCGTAAGCTTAATATGGAGCTGAAGGTGTTGGCGGATGTGGGGTTGCTGGGGATGCCAAATGCCGGTAAATCGACCTTTATTCGTGCGGCATCGGCTGCTCGGCCAAAAGTTGCAGACTATCCATTTACTACGCTTCACCCTAATCTTGGTGTTGTCTGCGTCTCGGATCACCGTAGTTTCGTTATCGCGGATGTGCCCGGCGTGATTGAAGGGGCTGCGGATGGTGCTGGCTTGGGTGTGCAGTTTCTGAAGCATCTATCCCGCACGCGTCTGTTACTACATATGGTGGATGTTGCGCCGTATGACCCCACTATTGACCCGGTTGATGAGGTGGTGACGATCACGCAGGAACTCAGCCAGTTCAGCGATGAGCTGGGCAAGCAGCCGCGTTGGCTGGTGTTGAATAAGCTTGACTTGGTGCCAGAAGATCTGCAAGAAGAACTCTGTGCCGATGTGGTTGAACGGCTCGGCTGGAAAGGGCCGGTTTATCAGATCTCTGCGCGCGAGACGACGGGCGTCAGGCCGTTGCTGGATGAGATTATGGAGTATCTGGAAGAGAGCGCAAGGCTTGCTGAAGAGACTGAGGCGGTGGTCACTTCGGAGAGTGGTGTTGAGCGTAATTCAACAGAACTGATTTAATTTAGAACGATGGTAAGAGAGCAAGTTACAAAGGCACGGCGCTGGGTCGTTAAGGTCGGCAGTTCACTGCTAACCAACGATGGTGCTGGGCTTGATCTGGCATTAATGGCGCTGTGGGTTGAGCAGGTCCAGTGTCTGCGCGCGCGCGGTATCGAAGTGGTACTAGTCTCTTCCGGTGCGGTTTCGGAGGGGATGAAGCGCTTGGGCTGGCATGAGCGCCCGCATGCGCTGCATGATCTGCAGGCGGCGGCTGCGGTAGGGCAGATGGGTGTGGTGCAGGCATATGAGTCCTGTTTTCAGCGGCATGGTCTGCATACGGCGCAAATCCTCTTAACTCATGATGATCTGACGAACCGTCAGCGTTATCTAAATGCACGTAGTACCTTGCGCACGCTGTTAAAACTTGGTGTGATTCCGATTGTTAATGAAAACGATACTGTTGCGGTTGAAGAGATTCGTTTTGGTGATAACGATACGCTGGCGGGATTGGTCACTAATCTAATTGAGGCGGATCTGCTGGTGATGTTGACCGATCAGGATGGGATGTATGACAGTGACCCGCGTCACAATCCCAATGCAAAATTTATCTATGAAGCGCAGGCCGGTGATCCTGAATTAGAAGAGATGGCCGCGAGCGGCGGCAGTGGACGGCTTGGGCGCGGTGGTATGCTGACTAAGGTGCGGGCAGCTGAGCGTGCGGCGCGTTCTGGTGCGTTGTCGATTATCGCCTTTGGGCGTGAATCAGATGTGTTGTCGAAAATCGCCGATGGTGAGCGGTTGGGAACGATGGTGGTGCCAGCAGCGGAGCCACTGGTCGCGCGCAAGCAGTGGCTGGCCAGCCAGCTTAATCTCAGTGGAAAATTGGTGTTGGATGATGATGCGGTCGAGGTGCTGAAATGTTCAGGTGGTAGTTTACTGGCTGTGGGTGTTTCGCTGGTTGAGGGCATTTTTCACCGCGGTGATGTGGTTGCTTGTGTTGATCGACAGGGGAAAGAGGTGGCGCGTGGCCTGATTAATTATAGCGCTGAAGAGTCGAAAAAAATCCGGGGTCAAGCGAGTGAGGAGATCGAGGCACTATTGGGTTATGTTGATGAGGCTGAGTTGATTCATCGTGATAATCTGGTGCTGATGGGCAAGTAGCGTTGCTTATTCAAATTGCGACCAATAAAAAAGCCGCCTTCTTTCGAAAGCGGCTTTTTTCAGTCTTGAAGACTGGGATTACATGGCATGAATATGCTTGTTCATGCGGCTTTTCTGGCGTGCGGCCTTGTTCATGTCGATGATGCCTTTGCGGGCCATGACATCAAGAATTGGCTTGGCGATCTTGAATGCCCCTTCTGCTTGGGCTTTTTCGCCTGCTGCAATCGCGTTTACGACTTTCTTGATTGCGGTGCGCATTTCTGAGCGCATGCTGGCATTATGGATGCGGCTCTTTTCGGCTTGCTTTGCGCGCTTTTTGGCTTGTGCTGAATTGGCCAAGGTTGTTGCTCCTAGTTTATTGGCAGCGGGATTATTGCCGCTAGCGTCACTATCATTCGTAAAGGCCGCATACTATGCGGATTTCTGCAAGCTTTGTCAATCCTTGGGGCGAACTTTGGCACTAATAAATGAGCGCTGGAAGAATTGCTAATGTAGGGGTAAGATCTGGATTTTACAGGAAATTCATAGGAAATAGCGAGCTTGG
>QIHH01000135.1 GCA_003230195.1 Gammaproteobacteria bacterium | reverse complement strand
GTACCCAGCCATCTGGGTTGTGCAGGTGTTCGTAACCATTACCCCGAACATCATGCATGGGCTTGATGACTTTACTAATGTATGCTCGCATGGCGATCTTTCCAGTATCTTCAGAAGTATACGAAAGAAAGCGGGCGCGGTGGTCTTTGGTTTCTTCAATGGCCGTTTCAAGTGTTTTGCTGGCGTAGTAGATGCCGTTGTTTCCTTCGCTAAAGCGTACTGCGTGCGGCTAGCTCGCGCGCCAACGTTTCAATATGTTGGGTGTTTTCTAAACGGCGCTGCCAGTTCGGTGGAATTGCTTCGCTGCCGAGATAAGCGCCTGCCATTGCACCTACCATTGCACCCATCGTACCGCGATCTCCTCCCTGTGATACTGCACACAACACGCATTCAACAAAGGCGTGTGGATGGGTTAAAAAACAGAACAGCGCAAAGGCCATCGATTCATTAACTGACGATTGTGTGCCAAGTTCTTTGGCCGCCTCTTCAACCGTGGCATGTGCTGCCACCAGTTTTAATACTTGCTGCAGTTTCTCCTTAAGGCGAGTGGTCTCTGCAAATTCAACCAGTCGCGCACCATAGACCTGCGGTGCAAAGGGGCGCTGGCTATTAAGATGCAGTGACATTGCGACCGCTTTGGCGAGTACCGCAGCACCATCAATCCCAACCGGGTGGGCATGAGTAATCTCAGCGGTTTTTTTAGCCATATCATAGAGTTCAGGTGAGCGGTGGAAATAGAGTCCGAGTGGCGCAACGCGCATCGCAGCACCATTGCCAAATGAGCCAATACCATCACATAGACGCAATGCGGCAGCGGTATAGTCGATCGCTTCATTTTCGACAATATTAAAAACGCTTGAGGTGACCAGACCATAATTGCGCCATGGCTCTTCTTTGTGATATTTACGAAATTTATCACCCAAAAGCTGCTGGTCAATCGAACCCTGACTCACTAGTAGCTCTGCTGTTGCGAGCGACATCACGGTGTCATCGGTGTAACAGAGTTCATTATTGCCATTGATAAATGCCAGCAGATTATCTCGGTCAGTGATCTCAAGTGCGCGCTCGCCAATTGCATCGCCCAGTGCGCTGCCGATCATTGTGCCCATAAAACGTGTGTGTAAATCAATTGCCATCAGTTAACCCAGTCAGTATTGCTAAAAATCGTTGGAGAAGGGAGATTATACCTGTTTGTGGCCCATGTAGGTTGTTTAGCGATAAAGCAAAGAGATATGATGTGATCAGCAATCATTTAGGGAAGATGCCATTGTCCACTCTTTTATTGATCATCATTATTCCGGTAGTATTCTATTTACTATTCATCGTTCACCTCTATCTGGTGCAGGCGCGTCATATTTACTGCCCAACATCGGAAATCACCACCACGCCAGACAAACATGGGCTTGCCTTTGAGACGGTTGATTTTGAAACCTGCGATGGTCTGACGCTGCATGGCTGGTTTGTGCCGCGGCCCACTGTCGATGCCGAAAAAGAGCGTGTGGTACTCTTTTTTCATGGCAATACCGGTAACATCTCAGATTGCATTACCTCATTGGAGATGTTTCACCATCTGGGATTAGCGACTTTTATTTTTGATTATCGCGGTTATGGCCAGAGCCAGGGCAGTCCTTCAGAGCAGGGAACCTATGATGATGCCGCAGCGGCGTGGGCCTATTTATTATGTGATCGAGGCATAAAATCAGCAGATGTGATTATACTGGGACGTTCACTCGGAGCTGCGATTGCATCTGCGCAAGCCGCACGCCAGCCGCCAGGGGCGTTGGTCATTGAATCGACATTTACCTCAGCGCCGGAACTAGCAGCTGAGATATTTCGCATCTTTCCCGCACGCCTGATGAGCCGGTTCAAATATAGAGTGAGGGATAATATTGCCAAGACCCACTGTCCGATATTAATCGTACATAGCAATGATGATGAGGTGATTCCCTTTCATCATGGCAAACAGCTCTATGACGCTGCTAATGAGCCAAAGGCCTTTATGGCGATCAGTGGGCAGCATGCCGAGGGGTTTCACACCTCAGGGCAGCAATATATCGATGGGCTAAAAAAATTTCTGAAAAGTGCACTCTAACCCCAACTAGTCCCCCGTTGGTACTAGCGTAAACTCTAACACGTTCTCCATGTTGGTCAGGGTTTCGGTGAGCTTCTTGAAATTGGTTGTATCAATCGCATCGATCGTCATTTGATATTGAAAGATCTTTCCTTCACGGTCGAGTTGGTAACTCAACTTTGCACTGTTAATCGTATGCTCACTGATCAATGCTCTCAGGTCATCTTCAGACATAATCTCATGGCGTGGAAAGCGTACGACTAACTGACCATAGTGTACTGACGGAATTACCCGCTCAACCCAGCGAAAGAGCGATAGCACCCCGAGGGTAATGACCGTTGCCAGAAAACCAGCATAGTAAAGCCCCATTCCGATCACCACACCAATTGATGCCGTTATCCAGATTGAAGCCGCAGTGGTCAGACCGCGTACCGATAACCGCTCTTTGAAAATAACGCCTGCACCGAGAAAACCGATGCCGGTCATAATCCCCTGTGCCATCCGGGTTGGGTCGACACGAATCGTTTCAATTGGAGCGTGTAGCACCAGATCCCACTGAAAAACACCCAGTACCATTAACAGTGCAGCGGAAACGCAGACCAGAGTGTGTGTTCGGAAACCGGCGGGACGACCATGATGTGAACGCTCAAGACCAATCAATCCACCAGCTAAGGCCGCTAGTAATAACCTGACGGTCGTGACTACTAATTCGTTTTCCATCAATGGCTCTGTTTTGTGCTGCTTCCGTTATTGATTTGCTCTCTCATTAATTAACGGCAGGTAACGAAAATTTGCTACCCCTTTATTCCTGAAAATATTCATTTTCCAACAGGTTGTCAGTCTTAGGTAATCGTCGAGAGGGAAAACTATTTTGTGCCCAAGGGGCATAGTAAAGCCCACTTTTCTGATCATTTGAGGCGGATATTGGGCATATTTAATGAAAAGAGTCGAAATGGCTTTTACCCAATGGCATCATGTTCGTAGTAGATTCCCCTATGTCCGACAGCCTCTTAGCGCAGCAGTACAAACCCGAGGTGCCATAATGAGTTTATACCCAAAGCGTTTTAAATTTAGGTATTATGGCCCTCAAAGCCCCCACTTAATAGTGACGCGAGTTCATCGGCATATTGACTGATATTTCGAAAAAATGCTATTGACGCCAATCTGAATTCAGCCAAGTTTTCATAATATTTATTGTAGAGCACTTTTTTCTTGAAAAAATGCCAAACACGTTCAATTAAATTTAATTCTGGCGAGTAAGTCGGTAGGTAAACCAGCCTTAATCTTGAACTTTTCTCGACCAGCTCTATGACTTCTTTCGAATAGTGGTAGCGGGCATTATCCAAAATAACGATGATCTCTTTAGCGTAAAAATACTTCCGATCCAACATCGCTAACAGTT
>QIHH01000183.1 GCA_003230195.1 Gammaproteobacteria bacterium | reverse complement strand
AATGAGAGGTCGTGTTCTTCATCAATCAGGATAATGCCGAGCGCTTTCATCGGTGTGAATACCGCTGAGCGGGTGCCGATGACGATCGGGGCATCCCCTGCTTTTGCCTGCAGCCAGCTATTTTTGCGTGCCTTATCATTGAGACCCGAATGCAGCAGTGCAATTGGCACCGAAAAACGCGCTTGGAAGCGTTTGAGCAGTTGCGGTGTTAGCCCAATCTCCGGCACCAGGATCAGGGCTTGCTGCTCTTTCTGTAGTATTTTTTCTACTGCGTTAAAATAGACCTCTGTTTTGCCGCTGCCGGTAACGCCATCAAGCAGCAGCGTCTGAAAGCCATCGAGCGCGTCACCAATCGTATCGCAAGCGGACTGCTGTGCGGCATTCAGCAGTGGTGCGGTGTCGGACTCTATGGCTGGCACTACAAGCGTGCTCTGTTCCTGAAGCTTGATCCAGCCTTTATCCGCCAACGTGCGCATAATGCTACGCCAATGCTCAAACTGCACCTCTAGTGCGCTGGCATTGAGTGGCTTGCCAGCTTTTTGTAGCAGCTGAAGCAGTGACTGCTGACGAGGGGCTCGTTTTAGGCTGCCGGGATCAATGCTCATTCCCGCTTTATTTAATGACCAGACTTTTTCACCGCTAATTCTGGCTGGCTCACCTTGACGCAACAGCGTTGGCAGTGTCGCTGCCAGCACCTCACCAAGTGGATAGTGATAATAACGGCTTGCCCATTGCGCCAGTGCTTGAATCTCCGCTGACACTAAGACCGTGTCATCAAGCAGTTCCAACACCGGTTTTAGGCGAGCACGTTCAAACTGACTATCGTTGGCGAGTGCCACAATCACTCCAATTTTTTGGCTGCGCCCAAATGGCACGCGTACCCGCATACCCGGCATCATTTGCTTCATCGCACCATTCACTGGCAACAGATAATCGAAGATTTGGGGTAATGGAGAGGGGATGGCGACCTGAAGAATACCCGTGAAGTCACTGACTGTATGCATGGCGCGGACTCTACCATGTTCACCCACAGGAACCCACGATTCCAGATGACGAGATTACGTTCGAATTCTTATGAGAACTCTAGTAAAAGAACGTAACTCCTTGTGAAGCAAGAGAATACAGAGTTATCCACAAACTCTGTGGATAACTCTGTGGATGAATTGGGGTCATCGTTATGAAACCCTCGTTTTTATTGGCTTTGTGTCAAATTGATGACATTTTGGCCGATAGTATTAATTACTGAAAAATCAACTGGTTATAAATTTTCTGGCAATTCATTGGATGGCTTAAAGCGTATATTGTGAACATATTATTGAAATGAAATGAAATGAAATTTAACTGTGCATAAGATTTTTGGTTGACATAAAAAAACTCCTGTCAGCTTAGCGAGATAGCGATGAAGCGTGTGACTTATCCCCAGCAATATGATGTAAATGAAGCTGGATTTCAGTCCACCTCAAACGCAAAAAACCAACGAGAATAGTCAACTTTTACGCTGCTAGAATGGTTTAACGACCACCAGAATAATCACCGCAACAAACAGTAAAACGGGCAATTCGTTAAACCAGCGATAAAAGATGTGCCCGCGCTGATTAATGTCTTGCTTGAATTCTTTAATGATCTTGCCGCAGTAGAAATGGTAGCCAACTAGGATGGCAACAATCAGCAATTTAAGATGTAACCACCCCATATTGGCGTAAAGTGCCCAGCCATAATCAACGAGCATCCACACACCGAAGATAATGGTTAGCACGGCGCCCGGCGTCATGATGCCAAAGTAGAGCTTTCGCTCCATCACTTTGAAACGCTCATTACTAATCTCATCACTGCTCATTGCGTGATAGACAAATAAGCGCGGCAGATAAAATAGCGCAGCAAACCAAGTGACCATGAAAATAACATGAAAAGCTTTTATCCACAGCATTTTGGAATTCCTGAAGTTTAAAATTTCAGGGGTAGTATATAGGTTTGGCTGAACAGCAGCCCAGAGAAATGGACCTTATTGACACCAATGTTTAACTGATTTTCGCGTCTTAACCAACTGCTGAAGACGCACCTCATCAGAAACGTAAGTTCGCTCACCCTTTTCATTTTCGGTAAAAAGACGACCGATATTTTGCAGTTTTTGTAATTGCTCTTTTTCTCTTTTGCAATTTTCAATACGCTTTGCCTGAATTGCTTTTAGGTCTTTTTCAGCACCTTTTGTATCATTCCCTTTTACTGAGTCATTATTCTCACTGCTGGTAGCTGGCACCGATGGTGCCGGGACATCAGGGGTAAAAACCTTCACATCTATCTGTTCAGATGACGCATTAGTCGGACGATCACTAAAAACAATCTTGCCATTTTCATCGATTGATTTGTAAAAACGCCCCGCGCTCACATCAAATGAAGCGAGTAACATTAAACTACTCATTGCGATTGCTAAGCCTGCAGTCCCTCTTAACATGTTAGGTTTTCCTCTCATTATACAAATGGAATATCCTGTTTATCGGCACTTTAGTTTTAGACAATAGCCTTATGTAGTCGATCTAAGCGGAGTCTTTCCCGGCCGTCAAAAAGATGCCGGGCAGCCATTGTTACGGCAAAGATAGTACCGAAACCTGTTCCGGCGGTTACCATAAACATAATCAGTATTTGGTAGTTCACCGCTTCCATTGGCGCAGCACCAGCGAGGATTTGCCCCGTCATCATCCCCGGCAGACTCACAATGCCGGCCACTGCCATCGCGTTGATGATTGGGATCATGCCACTGCGAATGCTTTCGCGGCGAATATCGCTGATCGACTGTTGCGGTGTTTGCCCTAATATGAGGCGAGCTTCAATTACATCGCGTTGTTGCCATGCTGTTTGTGTTAGTCGGTCAAGGCCTAGGGCGATGCCGTTCATGGTGTTACCAAGCATCATCCCCAGCAAGGGGATTGCATACTGCGGGCTGTACCATGGTTCAGCAGAGATCACCACAGTGAGTACCAATAAGGTAACGACCACGGTCGAGATAAAGAGCGACAACGTCCCCAATGCGAAGCTCTGTACCCCAGCAAAACGACGCTGCTGACGCACCATTACCTCTCGTCCGGCCGCCAGCAGCATTACCACTGCCACCAACACTACCCAGCCAAAGTGTGTGGTATTAAAGATCAGCTTTAATACCAGACCAATCAACATCAATTGCACAACAGTACGCAACGCGGCAATAATAATTGAACGGCTAAGTCCCAGACGCATCTGAAATGAGAGCACCGCTAGCGCCACAACCAACAATGCTGCCAGCGATAAATCCCACGATGTGAGGGTGATTAGTTCCATGCCATCTCCTGCTCAAGCAACTTACCTTGCTCAATCACGAAGTGGCGTGAGGCAACGCGCTGTAACTGTTGGTGGTCATGGCTGATCCACAATACAGCACACCTCTGTTGTTGCTGATAGCCAGCAATCAAGGTTTCCACATTGGTAATGTTTGCAGAATCCAGACTTGCCGTGAGTTCATCCAATAGCAATACCTGTGGCCGGTTGGCAAGCAGCCGGATCAATGCGAGTCGCTGACGTTCACCACTGGATAGCGTTGCTGTGGTTGCCTCTAATATCGCCTGCTTTAGGTCTAATGCTGCTAACCATTCATGAATTTGATCTTTGTCGATCTCTGCATCAAAATGCTCACGCACATAATCACCCCACCATTGGCTCACTGCAGGCAGATAGCCAATTTTTTTGCGCCATTGTGGCCCACTAAACTCCTCGCGTGGCACACCATCAAGTATCACCTCGCCCAAGTGTGGATCTAAATCAGCAATCGCGCGCATCAACAGGCTCTTGCCGCAACCAGACTGACCACGTAGTGAAACAGCCGCATCACTTGAAATAGTCAGGCTTAACGGCCCTAGGTGGCGAACCTGGATATTTTTGATTTGCAAGCAGCTCAGCACAACGCTTCCTTTTCTCGCTGGAATATTCATAATAGACCTTTGCACGAGAACTAGTTTTCGTTCCAGCAAGGTATAAATGATCGAAAAAATGGAGTTTACACGAAGTAAATGACTATTTTAAGATCATTTATAACGCGGCTGGAGCGGAAAATAGACTCGTGCAAAGGTCTCATAATAGTATAACGAGCGAAGCGAACACACATCATCATAAATGGAGTAAGGAATGGACAAGGCTGTTGTGGCGAAAAAAGGGCCGTATGAATTGACACTAGAGGCGGGTAGTTACGGCTACTGCACCTGTGGCAGATCTCAGCAGCAACCCTTTTGCGATGGCTCGCATGCTGACACTTCATTTATCCCAATAGAATTTGTATTGGATAAAAAAACCCATGTCACTCTGTGTGGCTGCAAACAGAGCAGCGTGCCGCCACATTGCGATGGCAACCATGAAGGTGTTTAAGATTGATTTTTTGATGAAATTTTACGTATGAAAAAGGGTGCCAATGGCACCCTTTTTCATTTGCTTCTTTACTGGCCGGTCTTAATTATGACCGCGTGCACCGGTAAATTCAGGGTAAGCTTCCAGACCACAATCTGTGATGTCGAGGCCCTGATACTCTTCTTCTTCGGTGACACGAATGCCCATCACTGCCTTGATGATTGCCCAGGTCGCGAGGCTGGCAACAAATACCCAACCAAAGATCACGCCGACACCGGTCAACTGGCCCATAAAGGTGGCATCTGCATTTGACAGCACTACCGCCATCACACCCCAGATACCAACCACACCGTGAACCGAGATTGCACCGACAGGATCATCAATCTTCATTTTATCAAGACCGAGGATAGAGAAAACGACCAGTATGCCACCGATTGCACCGATGAAGGTTGCAAGCAGTGGGC
>QIHH01000155.1 GCA_003230195.1 Gammaproteobacteria bacterium | reverse complement strand
GATCGTACGTCAAGCTTTAAATGCGATGTTTTTAGGTTTTTGTCTCTATTTTCCTCTGGTGACTGCAATTACCTAACCGGACACTGCTGATAAATAATCATTTAAGTTCACCGCATATAAGCCGACTAATGGTCTGATATCACTCTCTAATACATGACGTGGCTGACATCAGGATGTCAGGTAGCAGCCATAAAAAATTGAATAAAGGAAACAATTATGAATTCAGTGAATGCGCTTGATGCAAGCGATGATGAGTCTCGAGAACTGATACAAATGCGCTCTGCTATCGAAGGCGCAATCACGGCAATCATGATGGTTGATAGAGATTTAGTGATCACGTATGCCAATCAATCTGCTTTATCACTGCTTAAAAAAAATGAAACGGTTTTACAATCTCTCTATCCAGGGTTTAAAACAGATGACATTATCGGAACCTGTATCGATATATTCCACAAAGAACCATCTCACCAGCGCAAAATCTTGGACAACCCGGCTAATCTTCCTTATTCAACAGACATCATCGTCGGGCCGCTAATCTTCAATCTTAATATATCAGCACAAATTGATGATCATGGTAGTTATATTGGTAGCACATTAGAGTGGCAAGATATCACTCAACAGCGCGAGATAGAAAATATTAATACCGATTACAAGGGGCAAATCAATGCCATCAGGAAGTCTCAGGCGGTGATTGAGTTCAATCTCGATGGTACCATTGTCAATGCCAATGAAAATTTCCTACAGACAGTAGGCTATACGTTAGATGAAATCCAAGGGAAGCATCATCGCATATTTGCCGAAGTTGACTATGCAAACTCATCGGAATATCGCTTGTTTTGGGAAAAGCTTAATCGAGGTGAATACCATTCAGGTGAATACAAACGCATCGGCAAGGGCGGTAAAGAGGTCTGGATACAGGCATCCTATAATCCGATCAACGATGTTAATGGCGTGCCATGTAAGGTTGTTAAATATGCCACTGATGTGACAGCTGATAAATTATTAAGTGCAGATTTTAGCGGCCAAATTGATGCCATTGGGAAATCTCAGGCGGTCATCGAATTTAATATGGATGGGACAATCATCACTGCCAATGAAAATTTTTTAAATACGGTTGGTTACTCTCTCGCGGACATACAGGGCCAGCACCATAGTATGTTTGCAGATTCTGATTACGCTAGGAGCCAGGAGTACCGGCAGTTCTGGGAAAAACTCAATCGAGGTGAGTATGACTCAGGTGAATACAAACGGATTGGAAAAGGTGGCAAAGAGGTCTGGATACAGGCATCTTATAATCCGATTATGGATCTCAATGGTAAACCATTTAAAGTCGTTAAATATGCGACTGATATCACCGCTCAAAAAGATGCACTCATTCAAATTGCTCAATTAATTGATGCCGTCAAACACGGTGATCTTGGGCAGCGTATTGATGCTGAACACTATGAAGGCTTTGTCAAACAATTGAGTGATGATATCAATTCAATGATGGATGTGATTTCTGAACCACTGCATGAAACCTCTAGGATTGTAAAAAAACTGGCAGATGGCGACTTGACAGATCGTGCCAGTGAAGCGTTTGAAGGTGAATTTGCCGCGCTCAGCACCTCGGTTAATGCCTGCGTGGATAACCTCTCTAAAATGGCAACCCAAATACGTGATGGTGCGGCATCACTCAGTGGTTCTGCCGGAGAAATTGCTAAAGGAAATGAAGACCTAAGCCAGCGCACAGAAGAACAAGCCTCATCGCTTGAACAGACAGCTTCATCAATGGAAGAACTCACTGGCACAGTCAAACAAACAGCTGACAATGCAAGCGAAGCAGATCAGCTTGCAAACAAAGCTCATGCTGAAGCAGAAAAAGGAGGCAGCGTAGTCACCGATGCTATCACTGCTATGAGTGAAATCAACACTTCTAGCAAAAAGATTGCGGACATTATTGGTGTCATTGATGAAATAGCCTTTCAAACAAATTTACTTGCATTGAATGCTGCAGTAGAAGCTGCACGTGCAGGGGAGCAAGGCCGTGGATTTGCAGTGGTTGCCAGCGAAGTACGTAATCTTGCACAGCGCAGTGCAGGTGCAGCTAAAGAGATTAAAACATTGATTAATGACAGTGTTCAGAAGGTTCAAGAGGGTTCACGCTTGGTCGACAAGTCTGGTGAAACGCTAACCTCTATTGTTACTGCGGTACAAAAAGTGAGCACTATTATCGCGGAAATATCTAGCGCCTCTCAGGAACAATCAGCTGGTATTGATCAAATTAACAAGGCCATTGTTCAAATGGATGAAGTAACGCAGCAAAATGCAGCGTTAGTTGAGCAAGCATCCGCTGTTAGTGAATCAATGAATGATGAATCTAATGCACTCGCTGAATTAATGTTATTTTTTAAGGTAAAGTAATTGCTTATATTTCACGTTGCGACATCATTTGGATTCAACCAATAAGTGCATAACTTGGTAATGATGTAGAAAAAGCGGTCAGCCATCTGTAGGTTGGTCGTTTTTTCTCCAGCAAGAGATGTGACGATGAAACCCTACAAACAACGATGCCAGATTTACGCACTCAATAACAGCGGTATGAGCCAAACGGCTATCGCCGACACCCTCGGTGTCACTCAGCCCACCATTAGTCGAGAGCACAGGCGCAATTCGGGTGAGCGTGGGTATCGCTTCAAACAAGCTTCACCGTCTCAAAGCGTATTAATGACAAATCATCGCAGACGGTGACCCAGGGCACCAGCGCTTTGTTAACGCCCCTCAAGGACATGGTGTTAACGATCGCCGATAATGGAAAAGAGTTCGCGTACCATGAGCTAATGACTCAGGCACTGGGTGCCTAGGTCTACTTTGTAGACCCCTACAGCTCATGGCAGCGTGGATTGAATGAAAACACCAATGGCCTTTTATGACAATACTGGTCGAAAAAGATAGATTCCAAAAAAGTCTCGGCGAATGATGTGTCTAACGTTATCATTGAGCTTAATGATCGGCCAAGAAAAAAACTAGGCGTATAAAACGCCAGCTAAATTAGTGGCGGAACACATGGTTGCAATGGCAGCTTAGGTGGTTGAGGTTGAATCTGCCTCTTTCTTCAAGACTCAGGTGTTGATAGCTCATTGGTAGCCTCTGCTGTTGGTTTCGTAGCCTTGCATTGTAACCCTGAGTCTTGTTTGTTTTAGAGGGTATGCACTTATTATACGAATTCAGGTGCAACATTTATCCACTGAAATAAAATTACCACCACCACCACCACCACCACCACCACCACCAACAACAATAATAATGATGTAGCAATCGAAATATTATGCTGCATCACCCAGCGGGTTTGCCAGTTAATGAGTTCTACTTCTGGTTTATTTGCCGCTAGCTTAGCAACATCCAATCGTAGGAAGTAAGCCGTTCGCACCCGCGTAGAACACATCTTTGGTTCAATGAAAAATGAACAGGCAGGGATGTTTATCCGAGTGATCGGTCTGGCCCGAGCAAAAACAAAGATAGGGCTGA
>QIHH01000257.1 GCA_003230195.1 Gammaproteobacteria bacterium | reverse complement strand
TCGCCAACTACCTGCAAGACAAACACGGTGTCCGCCTTAAACCTGCTGATAAAGATCACGAAGGGTGCGCTGAAAATTTTGGCCCATCGCTAATCAATCGCTACGTCTTTGGCAAGGGTAATGTATTGATCACCGGACAAGCAGCCGGTTTTCTCAACATGATTGGCGAAGGGATGAGCTGTGCACTACATTCAGGTGCCATTGCCGGTGAGGCGATTATCGAATCAGCAATTCATAACCGAGCACTGCAACCACTCTATCGTGCAATGATTTCAACTGAAGTACGGCGCACCACTGACCAGTGGAATCCACTTAAGATCGCTTTTGCCAGACCTCATGAAGCTGACTTTCCAGCCGCTCTAATGGCACTTCCACTAAAGGATCGCCTCAAGGTATTGCACGATATGTGGCGCTTTGCCTGTCTCTATAAAGAGTTTAAATGGGGACGAGAAATCATGCGTGAAAGTATTGCAAGAATCAAACATGGCCATTATCCCGGTAACCGCTGGCTTTAAATGAGGCCTTTGCACGACTGCTCTTTTGCCCTATAATCGAGTTATAAACAGTCTCAAGTGATCATTTATATTGCGATGCCTCAGCCAATACTGGGCGATACGTACCACAAAACTCAATTACTTTATTCGCGAGCATCTGCCTTGCAAAATAATACCCCTGAAAGTTGCCACAACCATTTTCAAGTAAAAATTCCATCTCTTCTTTTGTTTCAACCCCTTCAGCTATCAATTCAAGTCTCAGCTTATGTGACATACCAATAATCGTTTTCACGATATGAGCGTCATTAAAATCCGCGTTTATGAATGAATAAAGGTGCCCTATAGACAAGTATAAATGAAAAAATAGGCGGGACTAGCCATCACAATAGGCCAGATCAAAAAAGAACATACTCAGTAGTTCCAACCCTGCCACTATTTTGTTAGCATTCCTTTCAATTTAGTAGTATCCCCCCAACGATATTAAAGTGAGGATTAGATGAAACGAATGAAACGGATGACCATGCTGAGCGTAGCCACCATCATTGCAGCCACAACAGGCTGTTCTGTCTCCAACGATTTTACCCCGGTAGCAGGCAATTCCGGTGAAGAGATTTTCAGTAACGCCTGCATTGACTGCCACACACCTGAAGGTGGCTATATCTATGACATCTCGCCAGATAGGGCCAATCTTGAAACCATCGCAACGATCATCAGCAAGGGCGAAATGGTGATGCCTGCATTTCCTAATATTCAGGGTGCAGAATTAACCGCTATCAGTGAGTTTGTACTCGCTAAAAATAAACCCGCTGAAACTGAAAAAAAGGCAGAGACAGAAACAACGAGCGAATAATAGAATAGCGACCAAACAGCTCTCAAAGTGGGCATCGCTCCGATGCCCACTTCACCTCCTACCTTACCCCTTCATCTATTATTCCTTTATTAATTATGTCAGGTATTCAACATTTGGCACTGTTAGTGCATTAACTGGCAAAAACACACCCATTGGTCGATATATTTGGTATCGCCCATACAAAGCGCATACACTTAACGTTAGCGAGGTGGCATGATGCAAAATGCAGATAATCCAATGGGAACCGATGGCTTTGAGTTCATCGAATATACCGCCCCTGACACCCGTGCGCTTGAAACGCTATTCACCCAACTAGGTTTCATCCCGATAGCACGGCACCGCTCCAAAGATGCGGTGCTCTATCGCCAGGGCAGCATCAACTTCATTATCAATCACGAAGCGGACAGCTTTGCACAAAGCTTTGCAACGGTACATGGGCCATCCTGTTGCGCCTTTGCGATCCGCGTTGAAGATGCCGCCTTTGCCTACAGTCGTGCGATTGAACTCGGTGCTGAACCATTTGAAGGTAAAGTTGGCCCGATGGAGCTTAATATCCCAGCGATCCGTGGCGTCGGTCGCAGCCTGCTCTATCTGATCGACCGTTATCAAGGCAGGTCGATCTACGACGTTGATTTTGTACCCATCGAAGGGGTCGAATCCAACCCCATTGGCGCAGGACTACTGGAAATCGACCATCTAACGCATAACGTTCACAACGGTCGGATGGATGAATGGGCCCATTTTTATGAAAAATTGTTCGGTTTCCGCGAAATCCGTTATTTCGATATCAGCGGTCAAAAGACAGGACTCAAATCACGCGCCATGACCAGCCCGTGCGGCAAAATCCGTATCCCCATCAATGAGCCATCCGATGACAAATCACAGATCCAGGAGTACCTGAATGCCTATCACGGCGAAGGAATTCAGCACATCGCGCTCACCAGCGACAACATCTACCAAAGTGTCGACCTGCTCAAGGCCAACGGCATCGCACTGCTTGATGCACCCGATACCTATTATGAAATGGTCGATGAACGGCTGCCTAGCCACAGAGAACCGCTTGAAGCACTAAAAAAACGCCGCATCCTGATTGATGGCGACCTTGAAAATGAAAAAGGGATATTGCTACAGATCTTCACCCAAACCGTGATCGGTCCAATCTTTTTTGAGATCATCCAGCGTAAAGGCAACGATGGTTTTGGCGAAGGCAACTTTCGCGCCCTGTTTGAATCGATTGAGCGGGATCAGATCAAACGAGGGGTGATTTAAATGCCCACCTGGATCACATTACCGCGTAGCGAAGGCGAAACCTCACGCCAAGCACATACTGACTTGCCAGCCAACAGCTTCGAACGTGAACTTGGCAAAGAGGGCTTTTTTGGCCCCGCCACGCAGATGTATCACAAACATGCACCCACTGGTTGGAGTGAGTTTGAGGGTGCGTTGAAGCCACGTGCCTTTGACTGCACAAAATTTAATCAATTTTCAGCGACACCATGGGACGCAACGCAATTGCTCGGCAACGAACACACCATGATTCGCTTCTGGCGCACCAACCAGAACATGGATCATCTGGTACGTAACGCCGATGGCGACGAGCTGCTCTTTATTCATCAGGGCGAAGCAGAGCTTTTTTGTGACTATGGTCACCTCTCGATTCGTGAAGGCGATTATGTGATGCTGCCACGCGGCACGATGTGGCGCATTGAGACCAGCACCGAACTCAGCATGCTAATGATCGAAGCAACCAATGACAGCTTTACGCTGCCCGACAAGGGTATCGTCGGTCATCACGCCATCTTTGACCCAGCGGTGCTCGATACGCCACGGATCAACGAGTCCTTTCACGCGCAGCAGGACGAAACAACATGGCGCGTCTCCGTTAAACGACGCAATCAGTTTTCAGCGATCACTTATCCCTTTAACCCACTGGATGCGATCGGCTGGCACGGCACCTTAATGCCGCTGCGGGTTAATTGGCGCGACATCCGCCCACTGATGAGCCACCGCTATCACCTGCCACCATCGGCACACGCCACCTTTGTCAGCTCACGCTTTCTGGTCTGCACCTTCTGTCCACGCCCAATGGAGAGCGATCCCGGCGCACTCAAGGTGCCGTTTTTTCACAGCAATGATGACTACGATGAAGTACTCTTCTATCACATGGGTGAATTCTTTTCGCGTGACAACATCCATCCCGGTATGATGA
>QIHH01000089.1 GCA_003230195.1 Gammaproteobacteria bacterium | reverse complement strand
TTGACCGCGTCTATGAGCTAAACTACACACGCAAACCCCACACCGCCTACAATGATGCAAAGATGCCGGCATGGGAGATGATCCGTCATTCGATCAACATCATGCGCGGCTGTTTTGGCGGCTGTACTTTCTGTTCGATCACTGAACATGAAGGGCGCATTATCCAGAGCCGCTCGGAAGACTCCATCATCCGCGAGATCGAAGCGATTCGCGATACCGTCCCTGGTTTTACCGGCAACATATCAGACCTTGGCGGCCCAACCGCCAATATGTATCGTCTTAAATGTAAAAGCGAGGCGATTGAATCGGCCTGTCGTCGCCTCTCGTGCGTCTACCCCGATGTCTGCTCCAACCTGAACACTGACCACAAACCGCTGATCAATCTCTATCGCCGCGCACGTGCACTGCCCGGCATTAAAAAGGTCTTTATCGCCTCCGGTCTCAGGTATGACCTCGCGATCCGCTCACCAGAGTATGTTAAAGAGCTAGTGAGTCATCACGTTGGCGGCTACCTGAAGATTGCACCGGAACACACAGAACAGGGCCCGCTCAGCAAGATGATGAAACCCGGTATCGGCGCCTATGACCGCTTCAAGCAGATGTTCGACCGCTACTCAAAACAGGCAGGAAAAGAGCAGTACCTGATCCCCTATTTCATCTCTGCGCACCCGGGCACAGGTGATAAAGACATGTTGGAACTGGCATTATGGCTGAAAAAAAACAGTTTCAGGCTGGACCAGGTCCAGGCCTTTATCCCCACCCCGCTGGCAATCGCCTCGGCGATGTATCACACCGAAAAAAACCCCTTACGCAAGGTGGATTATAAATCAGAGCAGGTGCTCACCCCCAAAGGCGAGAAAAAGCGCCGGCTACATAAGGCCTTTCTGCGTTATCACGATGCAGAGAACTGGCCAATGCTGCGGGAAGCACTGAAGAAGATGGGACGTGCTGACTTGATCGGTAACGGCAAACAACACCTAGTACCGATCTGGCAACCAGAAGGAACCGGCAACACACGCGGCAATCGGAATTTAAAGGGAATGCCAGAAAAAGGTGTCAGAATGGGCAAGAAACCCGCTAGACGGCCTGCCCGTAGCCACAGCGGTGCAACAAAATCATCTCAACCTCGCGGCCGTCGATGTTAATCGTTGTTTGAAGAGTTACCAGAAACCGTTTTACGAACGCGTGGTAGCGCTTCATCAACTGTTTTAAGGCTAAGCAGTATGACCACTGGAATAATCAACATTACCGCCACAAAGATCTTCAGATAAAAGCCATCTATCAGATAGACCGAAAAAATGCCAACTGTACCAATCATCAACAGCGCCATTTTGCGTGCGCGGCGCGGAATAGCGCGATGCTCCTCCCAGTGATAGATCATCGGGCCAAAGAGCCTATTTTCGAGTAACCAATGATGCAAGGCAGGGCAAGATTTAGCAAAACAAGCCGCCGCCAACAGAATGAAGATCATGGTCGGCAGACCCGGCACCACTACCCCAATGCCGCCTAGGGCGACAAAAAAGAGCCCGGAAATAATCAAAAAATAGCGCTGCATGTTATCCCTTCTCGCATTTCGTGCTTCTATGGCACTCAATCACCCTATCGGCGCAGCAAGCAGACTACTTAAAGTATAAGCTATATTTAAAGAGCCTCAAAGTAAAAGCATACCTCAAACCACTCAAAACTAGGCAGTGGCAAAAACATCATTGTATTGTCCTGAATAATACTCGTATTTCTGAAACAATTAAGTTCAACTGGCTAAGACTCTCATCCTCTGGAAACCGAACATCAGCACCAACACCCACCATCCCAGAGCGCCTCCACCGCCATTATCACCAACAGCGCTAACCTCATTACCCACCACTGCCACCACATTCACGCTACGCACCTTTTGCGCCACATTACCTGCCGCATCAGAAACGCGATAAGTGACGTTATAAGGCCCAGCCCGTGTGGCATCAACCTCTGAGACATCAATCATGATGTTGTTGCTAAGGTTGCCATCAACCGTATCTATCGCCGTTGCACCCAGCTCAACGTAAAAGTCACCGGCGGTAATTTCCTGAGGATCAGCTCCGGACAGTGTAATGACCGGCGCATCATTATCATTCACGATGATGCTAATCACATTCACTGTGCGTGTCATTTGGATTGCCGTATTACCCGCTGCATCGGAGACGTTATAAGTCACACTGTAACTGCCAATAAGGGTGGTATTAACGTCAACGTCAATCGTGATGTTACCGCTAAGATTGCCGTCAACATTATCCATCGCCGTCGCACCCAGCTCGGTATAAGACGTGCCCACGGTAATCGTTTGTGGATTACTGCCAACAAGGGTAATGACCGGTGGTGTGCTATCAGGCTCAGGCTTTGAGACCTCTCCTGTCACGCTCACATCATCAAAATAGGCTGAATCGTTATAGCTACCAACACCGATTTTGCCTGCACCTAGGCTATCGTCATTAGCACTCAAGATCAGTCTGCTATCAAAATAGACTTTGATCTCGCTGCCTGCGCGGCTGACTTCAATCTTGTGATAGTCGTTATCTTTGAGCCAGTCACTGTCGGCGGTCACCAATTCAATACGGCTGCCATTGCTAACTTTGGACAGCTGTGTGGCGCTTTGCTGATTGTTGAACATAACATAGTAGTAGTTCTCCGGATCTTGATAACCAAAGATCACGGCATAGTCTGCTAACTCCCTGCTGATAGGATCACCCAGTTTGGCTTTCGCGGTAAAGGTAAAATCGCCATAACTCGCGGCAAGTAATGAGTACTCACCTAGGCGCTGACCCGGAAGGGAGTCAAAGACTGTGGTGTTAAGCCAGTAGACAAAATTCCCTTCGTCCAGCACCACTTGCCAGCGGCTGACGGTGAGCGGCGTCCAGCCATCCGCATTGCCGTCCTCAAAACCGTCGGAATCTCGATAGGTAAAGGATTCACTGCTCAAGGCTGCAATGGTGTTGGGTGTTGATGCCCTGTCTTGTATATTGCTGACTGAGACGGTGTAGCTCGTATCCGTCGTGAGTTCGCTGAGCGTGAGACTGACGGTCAGGCCTTCATCACTCAGACTGGCGCTAATAACACTGATACCAAGGTCAATTTGATAGTTGCCACTGTTTTCGGCATCATTGATATTCACTGCTTTGCTGAAACGAATGTCAATGCGGGTGTTGCTGGCTGCGACAGCGGAGACTAGGGTGGGGGCGATGGTATCAGCTACCACGGTTAATACCGCGCCTTCGCTGCTGATACTGCCCTGGCTATTGGTAACTTCAACGTGATAGGTACTGCCGCTGTCTGATGAGCTGGCATTGCTCAACGTGTAGCTGGCGCTGGTAGCGCCAGCAATCACAGCTGTGCCGGTACTGTCCGTGCGAGACCATTGGTAGCTCAATGGGTTGCTGCCCGAGATAACCACACTAAAGGTGGCGTCTTCACCTTCGTTTACAGTGAGCGAGGCCGGTTCGCTGAGGATACTCGGAGCGGTGGGAGTAGCCAGTTCCGCTTGTTTATATCGGTATACCCAAGTTCCTCTGCCACTGCCCGACACCA
>QIHH01000112.1 GCA_003230195.1 Gammaproteobacteria bacterium | reverse complement strand
CCAGCACTCAATCGCTTTATGATTGAGTTTGAGGAGCAGTTAGCACCTCATATTTAGAAACGGCAGTTACACAGTTTGATTTACAGCCTCACAGGCTGAGTATTCAGCAGGAATACCAAGGACGACAAGTTTGATTCATCGACTATCATTTTTTGATAGCGTTGCCGAATGATTGCCCGTTTATGATTTTTTGTAAAGCCAGTCCCTTGGGGCTAGCATGTTTATTCTTGCCCAGCCCTTCATGGTTATATTGACTTCTGCTTATTAAGTGCCTTGACGCGCTCCAGTACCGCAACAACATGCCCTTCGACTTTAACGCCGCGCCATTCATGTTGCAGAATACCATCGGCATCAATTAAAAAGGTGCTGCGTTCAATGCCTCGTACTTTTTTACCATACATATTTTTAAATTTTATGACTGCAAAAAGTTCGCACAGCTTTTCATCCTTGTCTGATAGCAAGTCGAAGGTGAAGCTCTGTTTAGCCTTGAAGTTTTCATGAGACTTTAGACTATCGCGAGAGACACCAAAGATCAGGCATTTTTGTCGTTTGAACTTGTTGTGGTTATCACGAAAATCCTGTCCTTCACGTGTGCAGCCTGGAGTGCTGTCTTTAGGATAAAAATAGATGACGATATTCTTGCCAGCTAGCCTGGATAGTTTGATGATTTTGTCGCCTGTGGCGGCGGCTTCGAAGTCTGGTACGGCTTTGCCGATGGTTAATTCAGTCATTATTTTCTCTCATGATGATGGTTGGGTGAAATCGTATTGCCAAAAGTGGTTAGTCTTTGGCCGGTTTAAACGTGGTATCGAGATTAAGCTCATTACAGAATTCAGTAAACTCATCTCGTAGCAAATTAATCGTCATGGTAACGGCAAACATCGGGCTGCCCGTGTGGGCTGCAGCATAGGATCTAGTAGTGAGGTTTTCAATATTGATCTGCTTGTTCGATAGAAAGCTGGCCAGTTGGTAGACAATGCCAGGGTGGTCGAGCGAGATGGTCTCAATGATGTACGGCAGCAATGTTTCGTTGGCTTCGCGTACGCCTGTTTTTTTAGTGGTGATGGTTAGATCTAGTTTTTCAGCTGCATTATCGAGGTGGGTGGTGAGTCCAGCGATCGCTTCATCGCTACCTGAAACCAGCAGGATGATCGCAAACTCTCCGCCGAGCACTGCCATGCGGCTATCGGTAATATTGCACTGTGCATCGAAGATGGCGAGTGAAAGGGTGTTGACGATACCTGGCTGGTCTTTGCCAATGGCGTTGATGACGAGATGCTGGGTCAAATCGAAGTCCTCATTAAAAGCGGGCGATATAGCTTCTGTTTATCATACGTGAAGCGTGAGATTTGAGAAACTGCTGAAAAATCTGGCTAATTATCAGCAAGGTAGCTTATTTGCTTATGGGAAAGGTAGTATACTGCGCCAGATAAGTTTTGAGGCCTCAGTAGTCAAGATTCCAGATGGAGAGTTTAGATGTTTCACGGCAGTATGGTAGCGCTTGTAACACCAATGCATGAAAATGGCACATTGGATGATGTCTCTTTGAGCAATTTGGTGGAATTTCACGTTGAAAGTGGCACTAATGCAATCGTTGCGGTGGGGACAACGGGTGAGTCAGCCACCCTGGATGAGAAAGAGCACTGTGGTGTGATTCGACGCGTGGTCGAGTTGGTTGGTGGCCGAATCCCGGTGATCGCTGGCACGGGTTCTAATTGTACGCGTGAGGCGATTGCGCTGACCCGTGGTGCGATGGAGGCGGGAGCCGATGCCTGTCTGCTGGTTGCGCCGTATTACAACAAGCCGACTCAGGAGGGGCTCTACCAGCACCATGTAGCGATTGCTGAAGCGGTTCCGATCCCGCAGATTTTATATAACGTGCCGGGTCGTACCGTGTGTGACATGCTGCCGCATACCATCAAACGACTGGCTGATATTTCCAATATTGTTGGGGTGAAAGAGGCGACTGGTAATCTACAGCGTGCGCGCGAGGTGCTGGAATGTTGCGGTGATCGTATTGATCTTTATGGCGGTGATGATGCAACCGCGATGGATCTGATGCTGGCGGGTGGTAAGGGGGTTATTTCGGTGACGGCGAATATCGCACCAAAAGCGATGCGTGCGATGTGTGATGCGGCGCTGGCAGGAAACCAGCACGTAGCAGATGCGATCAATAGCCACTTGATGTCACTGCATCAGGATCTTTTTGTGGAGGCGAATCCGATTCCGGTAAAATGGTTGATGTATGATATGGGGATGATTCCTGCCGGGATACGTTTGCCACTGACACTGCTCTCTGGGAATTATCACGAGACCTTGCGAGCAGCGAAGCGAAATGCAGATAAGGTGGTATTTTAATGGATAAGCAAACAAAGAGTTCGCCAGCACTTTTATTATCGGTGGTAATGGTGTCTGTAGGTGGGCTACTATTGAGTGGTTGTAGCACAACGCCGGATGAGTCATATAAAGAGAGTGAGATGAGCAAGCCGTTGGATTATCCGCCAGACTTGGTGGCACCTGTCACCAGTAAGCGTTTTTCAGTGCCCTCGCCAGATGCAGCTCCAATATCAACGCCAATATCATTTCCAGAAACAGTCCCAGCACCGCGCCAGCGCGCCAATGAACGTGGTGGTCACAGTCACTAAATTCAAGTCGTTATTTCAACTATCCGTTAATGAGCAAAGTCTGAATACAAATGCGTTTCTCTTCCATCGGCAGTGGTAGCCGAGGTAACGGTACCCTGATCGAAAAGCATAATACCTGTCTGCTGGTAGACTGTGGTTTTTCGGTAAAGCAGACTGTACGGCGCATGGGCCGGTTGGCGCAATCTCCTGAGGCGATTAGTGCGATTGTGGTGACACACGAGCATGGAGACCATATTAATGGCGTTGCGGTGATGGCGCGGCGTTACCAGATTCCAGTGTGGGCGACCCATGGCACTGCGATGCAGTTTGTGCCGGGTGAGCTGCCAGAACTTAATATCTTCAGTAGTCATGAGTGTTTTGCCATTGGCGACCTTGAGATTTCGCCGTTTCCAGTGCCGCATGATGCACGTGAACCGAGCCAGTTTGTCTTTTCTGATGGCACTCATTCGCTCGGCCTGCTGACAGACGTGGGTTCAACCACACCGCATATTGAGGCTTCTTTGAGCGGCTGTGATGCACTGTTACTGGAGAGTAATTATGATGTCGATATGTTGGCGAAGAGCGAATATCCCGCCTCGTTAAAGGCGAGGATTAGCGGTGCTCGTGGTCATCTCAGTAATCATCAGACAGCCTCTCTGCTGCGTCAGCTAGATTGCTCACGCCTGCAACATTTTGCAGCGGCACACTTGAGTGAACAGAATAATTCGCCTGAAATCGTGCGCGAGGCGCTTGCTGCGGCGCTTGATTGTGGCGCTGAGTGGATAGCGATTGCCGATCAGGAAAGTGGCCTGGACTGGCGTCAGTTAGGGTGAAGCATGATTTGCCCCGTTGGGTGTGATCGCGCAGGATTCCATCACCATTTTACGGTACAATTATGCTTGATTTTAGATTCATTCTGGGCGACATTTTGAGAGCTAGCTAATGAAAAAAGTGAAAGAACTCTATTCTGGCAAGGCCAAATCTATCTTCACGACCGAAGACCCGGATAAAATGGTGATGGTCTACCGTGATGATACCTCTGCCTTTGATGGTCGTAAAGTAGACCAGTTGGCGCGTAAGGGAATGATCAATAACAAGGTTAATGCCTTTGTGATGACCCATCTTGAGCGCGCTGGTATCATTACTCACTTTGATGCGTTGCTCTCTGATCAGGAGTCGCTGGTGAAGTGCCTTGATATGTTGCCGATAGAGTGTGTGGTGCGCAACATCTCTGCCGGTAGTATCTGTAAACGTTTAGGGGTTAAAGAAGGGCTTGAGTTAAACCCACCTACCTTTGAGTTCTTTCTGAAAAATGATGAACTGCATGACCCGATGATAAATGAATTCCATATCCGCTCATTTGGTTGGGCTGATGATGAAGAAATCTCAATCATGAAACGCCTTACCTTTGAAATTAATGATGTGTTAAAGCAGCTCTTTTTTGATGCGGGCATGTTGCTGGTTGATTATAAGTTAGAGTTTGGACGCTATCACGGTCAGATTGTATTGGGTGATGAATTTTCTCCGGATGGTTGTCGCCTATGGGATGTAAAGACACGTGAGAAGCTGGATAAAGATCGTTTTCGTCAGGGGCTTGGTGGTGTGGTTGAGGCCTATGAAGAGGTCGCACGCAGACTGGGCGTGAAGCTGGATTAGTTTACGGCCCTTACCCGTGATTAACGATGACGTTATCACCTAGTTCTCTTTTTATCTATTTTGACTCGGTTTGAATATGCTACAACTACGCGGCACAACGGCTCTCTCTCTATTTCGCACTGAAAAATTACTCTCAGCAGCACA
>QIHH01000198.1 GCA_003230195.1 Gammaproteobacteria bacterium | reverse complement strand
TAAAACTGCCTTTTATGTGGCCGAAAAATTCACTCTCTACTAATGCCTCGGGGATTGCGCCACAATTGACGGGAATAAAGTGCTTGTCTGCTCTGGCCCCTTGCTCGTGTATGAGGCGAGCGGCAAGTTCTTTGCCGGTGCCTGATTCACCGTTGATATGCACCGGGGCCTGGCTGCGCGCTAATTTTCTAATGGTTACTCGAGTGCTCTCTATTTCAGCGGAATTGCCTAGCAGTGTCAGCGCTGCTTCCGGTGTGTTGTTTTGTTGTTTTGGGCTGAGCTTAAGTGCAGTGGTGACGAGTGTGCGTAACATGCCTAAGTCCACCGGTTTGGAGACAAAATCAAATGCGCCTGCTTTCAGTGCGAGAACGGCAGATTCCATGTTCCCATGAGCGGTGATAACGGCTGAGGGGACTTCAGGGTGGCGTTCCTGTATGAATTGCACAAGGTCGATACCGTTACCATCTGGTAGCCTCATGTCAGTGAGGCACAGGTCGATGTCAGGGTGCTGTAATAGCACTGCTTTGGCTGCGGTGAGTGAGTTTGCTGTGTGGCAGTCGATTCCCATCCTTAACAGGGTAAGTTCCAGCAGTTCGCAGATATCAGGTTCATCGTCTACTACAAGGGCGGTTGGTTGGCTCATATTAAATTACCTGTCGTCTCCTGGGGTCGGCAAAGGTGATGCGAAAGCAGCTACCCTTGTTAGTATTTGGGTTAGTATCTGGGCTGGTATTTGGAATATAATTAAGGTGAGCTTGGTTGGATTCACATAGTTCGCGAGAGATGTATAACCCTAGGCCTGAGCCGTTAGCGGCGGTGGTGAAAAATGGTTCAAAGATCTGTTCGGCGAGTGCCCGCTCTATCCCTTTGCCATTGTCGATGACTTCAAGGTAGGGGATGTTGGATCCTTTAACGATCCCGCCTTGTAGCCATAGTTGAGGCGGACTGTCTTGGTCGCCATGGCGCAGCCCATTTTGGCAGAGGTTCAGTACAATCTGTTGTAGTTGGCTCTCATCAAAGCGAATGATATTGATGCTATCGCTTAAGGTGTGGTGTATCTGAGAATTCAATACGTCTTCATTAAGGCACAAGTCATCGACAAATGATGCGAGCCATTGATTGAGGTCGATCTCCTCTGGACTGGAGCGGTCCCGCCGGTTGAGTTGCATGATGTTTTCAATAATCGTATTGACGCGTTGAGAGTGGTTCTGGATGATCTCAGTGAGGCGTATTTCTCCCTTATCGAGGTTTGATGATTCTGCGAGCAGTTGCCCTGCGTGGCTAATTGCACCTAGTGGATTGCGGATCTCATGAGCAATACTGGCGGTTAGGTGGCCTAACGATGCCAGTTTTAGTTGTTGTGCCTGTTGAGCAATGGCCGCCATATCTTCAAGGAAGATAAGTGTTCCTGAATCATTGTCTTTTCTCAAATGGGCAAAGCGAGGCATGATACTGGGGGCTGTTTCTGATGATTTGAATGGTTGTGGTTGATCGTTTGGATGAACCCACCAATGTTCGATTTGTCGCATAAGCGGCGCTGATAATTTACTGATTGTAATTTCATTTGACTGCTTCTCACCTAACAGATTACGAGCAGAGGCGTTGATGAGGTGGATTTTTTGGTGATGGTCGATCACTAAAATACCGGTTTGCATGCGCTCGATGATGTATTCAGTTAGTTGCGCCATGCTGGCGAGGTCTACGCCGCGTTTTTCAGCTAGGGCCTCACTTTCATGTAGTCTTTTTGCTAATGCCTGAGCAAGAATGGCGGTTGCGAACAGGCTGGCGCCCAGCAGGCCTGCCTGGGTGTAATTAGTGTCCCATAGCAGGTGACTCCATGAGGTGTAGATCTGCTCGGAGAGTAGTGCGATAGTCGCAATTGAGGCGATTAAAATGGCCGCTCGGCCAAAGATCAGGAGGCTTCCGCCAGCAACAGCGATGACGAGTAGTATCCCGATGCCGCTTCCAATGCCACCGCTGGCGTGCATCAGCAGGGTGATGATGGCGATATCGACCAGCACATGAGCGTAAACCTGAGATTTAAAGTGCGGTGCTTGTCTTTTGATCGATATGACATTTAAAAGGCCTACAATGAGGTAGACAATGCTGGTGGCGTAGAACAGGTTGAAGTTGCTGGAGCCTAACGGGTATGGGATTGAGTTCGAATAGCAGAGAATAGAGGCTAGGCCTGCGAGGGTAATGCGATACAGATTTAACAGACGCAGGGGAAACCACATCTGTGTATTGGCTATCTGCTTGGCTTTGCTGCTATTCAGCATGGTCGTTGGTGTTTTTTATTCTATGTGAACTATTTAAGCTATCGTCATTTAGGTTGTTTTTATGAAAAATGTTTTGATTTATCTAGTTTCTCAGTCACTGCGTCGGCGAGAATTGTTGCACCAGATTGGTGTTGAGCATGAGGTGCTTTTGGCTGATATCGATGAAACGCCACATGTTGGCGAGGCGGCAGAGTTGTATGTGACCCGAATGGCATTAGAAAAGGCGCGCGCGGGGCGGGCAAGTTTGTCTGTGATCGATAAGCCGCTGTTGGCGGCGGATACCTCGGTGGTGATTGATGATGAGATTTTAGGTAAGCCGCATAGTGAGGCAGATGCGTGTGCGATGCTGCAGCGCCTCGCTGGTCGAACCCATCGGGTGATCAGTGCGGTGGCGCTGGTTGATGAGATGGTTGAGGCGAGTCGTTTGAGTGTTAGTCATGTCACGTTTCGTGATATCAGTGATGAAGAGAGTCGCGCTTATTGGCACAGTGGCGAGCCTGCGGATAAGGCGGGTGGCTATGGTATTCAGGGGCTTGGCGCACGCTTTATCGAGCGCCTTGAGGGGAGTTATTCGGGGGTGATGGGGCTGCCACTGTTTGAAACAGCGGCTTTGATGCGTGAGTTTGGGGTGCAATTGCCCATTTTTAGTGTTAAAGCGCATGAATAGTCTGTCTACGTTCTTTATCTGGTTCTGTTTCTTGCTGTTAAAAGGGGTAGACTCTGTCGGTTACAGATAGATAGTTCGCGGCCTTGGTGGAAAAATGACCCATGAGTGATGAAATACTGGTAAATGTGACGCCACAGGAGACGCGTGTGGCGGTGGTTGAAAACGGCCTGCTGCAGGAGATCTATATTGAACGTAGCTGTAAACGCGGCCTGGTGGGGAATATTTATCATGGCAAGGTGAGTCGGGTATTACCGGGCATGCAGGCGGCGTTTATTGATATTGGGCTTGATCGTACTGCCTTTTTACATGTTTCGGATATTCAGTTGCCTGAGCGACTTGCACTGGATGATGAAAATGCTGGTGCGAAAACTGATGTGCCGATTGAATCTCTGCTGCGTGATGGACAGAAGGTAATGGTGCAGGTGTTCAAGGACCCGTTGGGCAGTAAGGGTGCTCGCCTGACGATGCAGATTAGCATTCCTTCGCGTTATCTTGTTTTTATGCCGTCGATGACTCACATCGGCATTTCACAAAAAATTGAGGATGAGGCAGAGCGGTTGCGGCTGCGTACGATCCTTGAATCGGGGGCGGGCGATGAGGGGGGTGGTTTTATCGCGC
>QIHH01000153.1 GCA_003230195.1 Gammaproteobacteria bacterium | reverse complement strand
GTGTGATGGAGGTGGGGGCGAGCTGATGTGGGGATGTAGGTGTATTAAATGGCATCGCTTTGTTTATCTGTTAGCGCAGTGTGTGCTGCGTTATTGTACCTGTTGATTGCTGTCGTTTGCTGTAGATGAACCATTTTTTTTATCAGCATCGCCTTTTGCTGGCGTGACAGGGGAGGTTGGAACTGCTTTATCTGTTTTGGGCGTCGTACTCTTTTTCTTGGCTTGCACTCGTGCCACTGCCGCCTGAATCTCTGCTTTGCGTGCATCCACGGCACTGTCACGTTGACTTATCGCTTCATCGCGCATTTTTTCTGCCATTTTGGCGGCATCAGCCAGTGGAGTTTTCGGAGCCGCCGCATTTTTCGGTTTTGGTGCTTTCTTTTTAGCGCGCTTTGCTTCGCGTTCTCGCTTTTCGCGTTCGATCCGCATCTGGCGGAACTCATGGCGTTCACGTGCTTGGCCTGATTTTTTCAGTTCCTGTTCCTGTGTCCAGATTGCTCCTTTGGCAAAGCGGTAAAACTGCACCAGCGGAATGTTACTGGGACAGACATAGGAGCAGCAGCCGCATTCGATGCAGTCGAACAGATCATATTCCTGTGCCTTGTCGAACTCTTTGGCACGCGAATGCCAGTAGAGCTGTTGTGGCAGCAGTTTGACCGGGCAGACATCGGCGCACGCACCACAGCGAATGCACGGCATTTCAGGCTGATCGAGATCGAGTTCTTTGTGCGTGGCGGCGATGATGCAGTTGGTGGTCTTAATCACCGGCAGCGAGGTGTCGTGCAGGGCGAAGCCCATCATCGGCCCGCCCATCACGAGGCGTTCAATCTGATCTGATTCTACCTCGCACTGCTGCAGCAGTGCTTCGATCGGTGTGCCAAACAGTACTTCGAGATTGCGTGGGCGTTTAACGGCAGCTCCGGTGATGGTGACCATGCGTGAGACGAGCGGTTGACCAAGGTGAATGGCGCGATAGATCGCCGCTGCAGTCGAGACGTTATGACATACCACACCGATGCTGATTGCGAGGCCGTTACTCGGCACCTCTTTACCGGTGATGACCTGTATCAGCTGTTTTTCACTGCCCTGAGGATAGCGGGTGGGTACCAGTACGACGCGAAAGCCATCGGTTCCTTCGGCCGCCTTACAGATGCTTTCATAGGCCTGAGGTTTGTTATCTTCAATCGCGATTACGCACTCTTCTGCCTGCAGCGCGTGGCGCATAATACGGATGCCAGCAATGATCGATTGCGCGTCTTCGCGCATCAACATGTCATCGCAGGTGATATAGGGTTCGCATTCGACGCCATTCAGGATTAGCGTTTTGATCTTTTTCTGTGAACCGGGATTGAGTTTGATGAATGATGGAAAACCAGCGCCACCCAGTCCGACGACACCCGCTTCACGGATGATATTACGCAGGCGACTGGGATTGGTTTCGGTGTAGTCCTGTTCCGCTTTGTATTCAATCCATTCGTCGCGGCCATCAGTCTCAATGACAATCGATAGCGCACTAAGGCCTGATGGGTGTGGAATCGGGTAGGCAGTGATATCGATCACTTTACCGGAAGTGGGCGCATGTACGGGCGCGCTGACATAGCCATCTGCACTGGCAATCTTTTGTCCTTTTAATACCCGTTCGCCCACTTCGACGATTGGCTCCGCCGCGGCACCAATGTGTTGATGCAGTGGCAGGATCAATTTTGCAGGCATGTATGCCTGTGTCGATGGTTCCATCGTGGATTGCAGCTTATTCTGCTCAGGGTGGATGCCGCCGTGGAAGTCCCACAGCTTTTTTGGTGCGCTGTAACTGCTCATACTGAGGTCTCTGGCCTGCTGTCTGGCGCAGCAGGCTCTTGTGGGTATGGCCATTTCCAGGTCAACATATCTGCTTTGATCTCGATCATTTCGATGCAATCCACCGGGCAGGGCGGTAGGCAAAGATCGCAACCGGTGCACTCGGATTCGATAATGGTGTGCATCTGTTTGGCAGCACCTAGGATCGCATCCACCGGGCATGCTTGTATGCATAGCGTACAGCCGATGCAGGTCTGTTCATCAATAAAGGCGACGGTCTTGGCACTCTCGGCACCATTTTCTGGATTGAGTGGCAGTGGTTCAAGATCAAGCAAATCGGCGAGGGCGTGAATAGTCGCCTCACCACCTGGTGGGCACTGGTTAATCTTAGCCTCTTCAGCGGCGATCGCCTCGGCGTAGGGGCGGCAGCCGGGAAAACCGCACTGACCACATTGCGTCTGTGGTAGTTGTGCGTCGATTTGCTCGACTAGCGGGTCGCCTTCGACCTTAAAGCAGATTGCAGCGAAACCGAGGATCAGCCCAAAAACAAGCGCCAGCGCGCTAAGTGCCAGGATCGACGTTAGCATATCAACCCTTGATTAATCCAGAGAAGCCCATAAAGGCGAGTGACATCAGACCGGCGGTGATCAGGCCGATGGCTGGCCCCTGAAATACCACCGGAACATCGGCAGCGGCAAGGCGTTCGCGCATCGCAGCAAACAGGATCAATACAATTGAGAAACCAACGGCTGCACCAAAGCCGTAGACTGCTGATTGCAGAAAATTTAACTCCTGTTGAATGTTCAGCAGCGCCACGCCGAGCACCGCGCAGTTGGTGGTGATCAATGGCAAAAAAATGCCGAGCACTTTGTGCAGTAGCGGGCTACTTTTTTGAATTACCATCTCGGTGAACTGTACGACCACTGCAATGACCAGAATAAAAGTGATGGTACGCAGGTATTCAATGCCGAGTGGGGCCAGCAGGTAGGTGTTGGCAAGGTAACTACAGATCGATGCGAGTGTTAAAACAAAGGTGGTGGCAAGTGCCATGCCTATTGCTGTTTCGAGTTTGCGCGAAACGCCCATGAATGGGCACAGACCGAGAAACTTGGTTAACACGAAGTTGTTAACCAGCACGGTGCTGAGCAGGATGAGGGCGAATTCGGTCATTAACGGTTATTTATACGGTTTTATGTGATGTTATTCAGTCATTTACTTTACGTAGCCTATGGTACTCTGCCACGCCAATGACTACAACGCAGATGATGTGGGGCTATTTAACCCTCATTCCCGGTCGTGCGCCTTCATGCGGTTCCAGAATCCACAACTCTTTGTCTCCAGGGCCGGCTGCCAGCACCATTCCTTCGGAGAGACCAAAGCGCATTTTACGCGGTGCAAGGTTGGCGACCATCACCGTGAGTTTTCCTTCCAGTTGCTCTGGTGAATAGGCTGATTTAAGACCCGCGAATACATTGCGTGTCTTTTCTTCGCCGATGTCGAGGGTAAGTTGCAGAAGTTTATCTGCTCCCTCAACGTGGGCTGCCTTAACGATCTTTGCAATGCGTAGATCGACTTTGGCAAAGTCATCAAACTGGATGGTATGGCTGGTATCATCATTCACGGTAATGTCCCGCTCCATTATCAGGGGTAGTCGTTTCTTTCTTTGTTACCTTACACTTCTTTTGTTTACTTTCTTTCTGTTGGGCTTCGCCATGTCTAGCGGGTGAAGGCCTAGTCTGCTGCAATGTGGCTGCGCTCGCTTCAAGCATCGCATCGATCTGTGGCTGCTCAACGCGTTTCATCAGGTGTTTGTATTTGTTAATGGTGTGACGGG
>QIHH01000017.1 GCA_003230195.1 Gammaproteobacteria bacterium | reverse complement strand
ATTCGAGGCCGTTTTCACGCGCAGCTTCTGCTAACGCTTTCACACGACCATGGTATTTAAATCCTGAACGATCAAATGCAACCTTAGAAACGCCAGCTGCTTTTGCCTTGCCTGCGATCATTGTCCCAACCGCAGTAGCAGCAGAGATATTACCACCGTTACTTAGGCCTGCTTTAACATCTTTATCTAATGTTGAAACACTCGCAATAACATTAGCACCATTGGTACCAATCAACTGCGCATATATATGTCGCGGTGTGCGAAAGATACAAAGCCTTTCAACACCTAAACGACCTGTTTTCTTGTCCACGCTATTCACCTATATAATTCTAAATGTGGGCTTTAATTATTTTTTCTTGGCTTCTTTCATGACGATATGCTCGCCAATGTAGCGTACGCCCTTACCTTTATAAGGCTCAGGTGGACGATAAGCGCGAATATTAGCTGCCGCTTGTCCAACCTGTTGCTTATCTGCACCCTTAACAACTATCTCAGTTTGACTCGGTGTCTCAACTGTAACGCCTTCTGGCACATTAAAGTTCACAGGGTGCGAAAAACCAAGGGTTAGATTTAATACTTTGCCCTGTGCCTGCGCGCGGTAACCAACGCCAACCAACGCAAGTTTCTTTTCGAAACCGGCATGTACACCCGTTACCATGTTATTAACAATCGCACGTGTGGTACCTGATAATGCAATGGCAGATTTCCCTTTTGCTCGGGTAGCCACTCGCAACTCATCACCTTCTCTAACAACTTCGATGTCTTTATGTACGGAAAAAGACAACTGACCTTTTCTACCTTTAATAGAAATATCCTGCCCACTGATGGTGACATCAACGCCTGCAGGAACAATTACTGGATTTTTTGCAATTCTAGACATAGTTCAACCGATCAAGAAATATAACAAAGAACTTCACCGCCATGTCCCGCCGCGCGAGCCGCGCGGTCAGTCATGACGCCCTTAGAGGTAGATACGATTGCGATTCCAAGTCCAGCCTGAACTTTTGGTATCTCGCCTTTACCTCTGTATATACGTAAGCCTGGACGACTAGCTCGTTTCAGCTCATCCATTACTGGCTCACCCTGATAATATTTTAGCGTAATCGTCAGTGACTTTTTGCTATTACTTTCATCCGTTGAAAAACCAGTGATGTAACCTTCAGACTTTAGTACACCGGCAATCGCTTCTTTCAGCGTTGATGATGGCATAGACACATCAATTTTATTGGCTGCTTGTGCATTACGGATGCGGGTCAAAAGATCCGCAATTGGGTCGGTCATGCTCATTTATAAATCCTAACCAGTCGTTTTATTCAATAATTCTAATTAATCACCAAGCTTAAGTAAGCTAGTGATTTACCAACTCGCCTTAACTAAGCCTGGCACATCACCACGCATAGCAGACTCTCTTAATTTATTACGGCTCAGACCGAACTTACGGTAAAAACCATGTGGCCTACCAGTAATACGACAACGTTTACGCTGACGAACCGGACTTGAGTCTCTGGGAAGTGCGTGGAATTTCTGCTGCGCAGCATCACGATCTTCGTCCAAAGTGTTTTCGTCAGCCATTATACGCTTTAATTCAGCTCTTTTCGCTGCATATTTTGCAACCAGCCGCGTTCTTTTAGCTTCACGGTTAATCATTGATACTTTAGCCATGGATCAATTCCTCACTTCTTAAATGGAAAGTTAAATGCTTCCAGCAGGGCACGACCTTCTTCGTCGGTTTTTGCTGTCGTGGTAACAGTAATGTCTAATCCACGTAAAGTATCAATCTTTTCATACTCAATTTCAGGAAACATGATCTGCTCGCGCACACCCATACTGTAATTACCACGGCCATCAAAAGATTTACCATTCAAGCCACGAAAATCACGAATCCGTGGAATTGAAATTGAAATGAGTCGATCCAAGAATTCATACATACGTTCACGGCGTAGCGTTACTTTACATCCGATAGGCCAGCCATCACGAATTTTAAATGCAGCGACTGATTTACGAGCATAGGTCACGATAACTTTTTGACCACTGATTTTTTGCAAATCATTCACCGCGTGCTCAATAATCTTCTTGTCACCTACCGCCTCACCTACACCCATGTTCAGTGTGATTTTGGTGATGCGAGGTACTTCCATTACGCTTTTGTAACCCATCTTTTCAACCAGTTGATTGACTATATTTTCGCGGTAATGTTCTTGGAGTCTTGCCATCTTCCTATCCAACCTTAAAATTATTAGCTATCAATGACTTCACTGTCAGACTTAAAAAAACGAACCTTACGTCCATCTTCCAGAGTCTTGACGCCAACCCGGCCAGCTTTTTTAGTCGCTGGATTATACAAAGCAATATTAGAGATATTAATAGGCATCTCTTTGCTCACGATACCACCAGCAATGCTTTTATTCGGGTTAGGCTTCGTGTGACGCTTAGCCATATTAATATTTTCAACGACTACTCGCTCTTCGCTGACTATTTTAATAACCGTGCCTCGCTTGCCTTTATCTTTACCGGCGATCACAATTACATCATCATTTTGCTTAATCTTTTTCATCTTAATATCGTCCGCACAATCAGTCTTACAGAACTTCTGGGGCTAATGAAATAATTTTCATAAAACGCTCAGTACGTAGCTCACGAGTCACAGGGCCAAAGATACGAGTACCAATTGGCTGCAGCTGTGCATTCAGTAATACTGCGGCATTTGAGTCAAAGCGAATTAAAGAGCCATCAGCGCGACGTACGCCTTTACAGGTACGCACAACAACAGCGTTGTATACTTCGCCTTTTTTAACTTTACCGCGAGGAATTGCTTCCTTAATACTCACCTTAATAATGTCACCAACTCCGGCATAACGGCGGTGTGAACCACCCAATACCTTGATACACATTAGCTGACGTGCACCACTGTTATCAGCAACGTCGAGTTTTGACTGCATCTGTATCATCGTTTATCCCCGTAAACCTTATATATTCGTTTCTTCAGGACTGGATTAACCAGTAACCTTTTCATCTACCGAGACAAGCATCCATGATTTGCTTTTAGACAATGGTCTGCACTGCTCGATAGTGACTAAATCACCCTCGTTACATTCATTGTTCTCATCATGAGCTTGTAGCTTAGTAGAACGTTTAATGTATTTTTTGTAGAGTGGATGAGGCTCTTTTCTTTCAATAAGAACCGTCACTGTCTTATCCATTTTGTCACTGACAACGCGACCAGTGACGCTTCGTGATACCTGCGCTTGCTCACTCATGATTCATTACCCGCTTTTTTCTCATTAATTACTGTATTTATGCGCGCAATGTTACGGCGAACGTCTTTTAACAAATGAGACTGAGTCAATTGACCCGTGCCTTTTTGCATGCGCAGGTTAAACTGTTCACGCAGCAGCTCAAGCTTCTCACTGTTCAGTTCATCAATATTTTTTTCTCTAAGCTCAGTCGCATTCATCACATCACCGTCCGGCATACAAATGTTGTTTGTACTGGTAATTTTGCAGCCGCAAGCTCAAATGCTTCACGGGCTATTTCTTCAGATACACCTTCCATTTCATATAACATACGACCTGGCTGGATCTGGGACACCCAGTATTCCACGTTACCTTTACCCTTACCTTGCCTAACTTCAATTGGCTTCTTAGTGATTGGTTTGTCTGGAAAAATCCTGATCCAGATTTTACCACCACGCTTGATATGACGTGTCATTGCACGACGAGCTGCCTCAATCTGACGAGCCGTAATACGACCGCGAGATGTCGCTTTTAGCCCAAATTCACCGAAGCTTACTTTATTACCAACAGTTGCAAGCCCGCGGTTGCGCCCTTTCATCTGTTTGCGAAATTTTGTCTTTTTTGGCTGAAGCATAACTACTCTTTCCTTTAACTAGCCGCGGCCTTATCAGCAGGTTTATTCTCTTCCTGCTC
>QIHH01000181.1 GCA_003230195.1 Gammaproteobacteria bacterium | reverse complement strand
GCATAAATTCGCGTCCTTGTTTGCTATTCCATCAGAAAGGAAATAGTAACTTAAAACGCAAAAAAATAACATCTAAATGTAGCTATACCCAACATGAATATGAATAGTGAAACTTTCTCAAACATTTTTAAACACAATTTCTCATGGTGCGTAAAACGCACCCTACTGTTTAAAAAGGTAATTAGGAACAAGCTATGAGCGGAACAAACAAAACCTACACCTACCGCTGCGGCCAAAAAATCGAGCTGCAAAAAAGCCCGGACCAAATGGTGGTGAGATCATTGCCTGATAGTCTGGATGGTTCTTCTATTGTTGCATCTGAACAAGTCTCATCCGCTTCAACCCGTATTAAAACCAGCGCAGCGGAATTGGATGCGTTGATGGTACGCAGTCGAAATAGTGCACCGACGCATCATGCTTATTACGAGCTTGAAAGCAGTTCGGAGTTTTTGATCACGGATCGGATTTTCGTGACCTTTAGCGAGGTTCTTTCTGATGAACAAGTCGATGAATTTGCGGGCCGTTATGGTTTGATGAAAAGAACTTCGTACGGTGAGAGGGATTATCTATTTCAACTTACCAATCACACGGGCATGAATCCGGTCAAGCTGGTAGTAAAATTAACGGAAGAAGAGTCTTTGGTTGAAATGGCCGAGCACGATTTGAATCAGCGTATGAATAAATATCAAGTTGCTACTCCTGTCGATCCCGAGTATTCGAAGCAGTGGCATCTGCATACAAACTTCAATGATGCAGATGTTGACACCCGTTCCAGTGTTTTATGTGAAGACGCATGGCGATTGTTGAACGGTTTCGGTAGTGAAGAGGTGGTCATCGCTGTAACGGATGATGGTTGTAAACTGGATCATTTGGATTTCGATTCACCCGAAAAATTTTCCGGCTGGGGATATTTTCGCGGTACGCGTCTTGTTATGGCTGGGGATATTGATGCTGAGCCTAATGAAATGTATATCACGGGAGCAAATCATGGTACATCCTGTAGTGGTGTGATTGCTGGTGAACTTGATGCGGTACTGACGGTGGGTGCGGCAGCGGGGTGTCAATTGTTGCCGGTGCAATGGGAATCATCGGGGCCTTCTTTATTCATCAGTGATTCAAAGTTGCTAACGGCATTGGATTATATCGCGGATAAAGCCGATGTGATGTCCAACTCCTGGGGCGGAGGGCCAATCAGTACCTGGTCATTGCCGGTTATCAATCGCATTAAAACATTAGCACAAACCGGTGGACGTCGTGGTAAAGGCATTGTCTTTTTGTGGGCGGCGGGTAATGAAAATTGTCTGATTAATTATACCGCCAATCAGGATGTACCTTATGACAATGGTGTCGAAGTACAAGGGGGTTCTTTGGTTTGGGTGGGCGTTAATACAACTCGTGTATTTCAAAATAATCTGGTGGACATACCGGGTGTGATGCATATTGCGGCATTGGCCAGTACGGCCAAACGTAGCCATTATTCCAACTATGGTCCGAGTATCAGTTTATGCGCGCCCAGCAGCAATAGTCATACGTATTATCGAATGACGGTCAAAGGCCTGGGCATTACAACCACAACGGGTGAATCAACGGGGGTCACCAATAACTTTGGTGGCACATCAAGTGCAACACCGTTGGTTGCCGGGGTTGCCGCATTAACTATTTCTGCCAACCCGGAATTAAGCGCACTGGACGTCATTTCAATACTTAAAAAAACCGCCTCTAAAGATTTGGATTTCACGGGCTACCCTCGTACACCACCGGCCAATTTCAATACCGATACAAGCTGGGATGTTTCGCCTATAGCGCCTTTTAATGACGGTGCATTCATTAACAATGGAGATGCTGAAGGCAGCTGGAGCCCTTGGTTTGGCCACGGACGAGTAGATGCTCAAGCCGCCGTAGCGGAAGCCCTCAGCCGAAATCTACAATCTGGAAATCAAGAATCTGGAAATCAACAATTTCACAGCAGTTCTTCGCCCAACAAAAGTATTCCCGATAACAACATCAGAGGTATTAAAGATAAAATTGTCAGTAATGATACCTTTATCATTACAACGGTTGAAGTCAATGTTGACATCATTCACACCTATATTGGTGATTTACGCGTCAGTCTGACTTCACCATCTGGAACTCAAGTGCTGTTGCATGATCGTCTCGGTGGCAGTGCAAACAACCTGAACAACAAATTTGATATTCGTGCTGTTCCTGAGTTACAAATTTTATCAGGCGAATCGGTAAACGGCGAATGGCTGCTCCATGTTCAGGATTTAGCCGCAGCAGATCGTGGACGTCTGACTGGCTGGTCATTGGATATTAACGGGCAAAAAGATACGCTAATCCTGGTCGAAGAAAGTCCCGGCATTATCATTCCAGATAATGAACAAGGTGGTATTGAGCGAGTGTTGACGGTGTCTGAGACAGGGCAACTCGACAGCATTAATATCGAGCTGGATATCACTCATACCTATATTGGCGACCTGCTCGTTGAACTCATTTCACCGAATAATACTTCAGTTTTTCTGCACAACCTGAGTGGCGGTTCGGCGAATAAAATAATAAAGACTTATGGCATGACGAATACCAGTACTTTGCAAAATTTTCGTGGTAATCCAGTGAACGGAAATTGGCGATTGAAAGTCTCTGATCACGCCGGTCTGGATCAGGGAAAGCTGAACCGCTGGGCTTTGAAAATAATCAGGTAGGGTGCGTTCCACGCACCAAACAACGGACATTTGTAATAACGAATGATGAAGATATGTGGTGCGTGAAACGCACCCTACCATTCAGACGATAATTGAAGGAGCAGGTCATGACCACATTTCCTAAATCACCAAAAGTCATCAAAGGCGGCATTGTGTTGGTCGATGCCACAAGTGGTGCGACCTTAAACATGATCAGTATGCAATATAACCCTGAAAGTTTAAGTCGCAGTTATGAACCTCAAAGTTTTGGTGATGGTAGTCAGGGAACGGCGTTACGTTTTAAAGGCCCTGCTGTAGAAACGCTCACCATAGAAGCCGATATAGATGCGGCAGACCAGTTAGAATTTCCCAGCCAGAACCAGGATGTGGTTGAGCATGGAATACAACCACAGCTGGCTGTTTTGGAATCACTCATCAACCCGACCAGTCAACAACTTAATAACAATAATATTTTAGCCATGGCCGGTACTTTGGAAATTGCACCAATGGAAGCGCCGATGGCGTTGTTTGTTTGGAGTAAAAATCGCATTGTACCCATCAGTATTACAACGTTTAGTATTACTGAAGAAGCCTTCGATACACAACTGAACCCCATTCGCGCCAAGGTCAACCTGGCCATGAAGGTGCTTAATATTGATGATCTGGGCTTTAAACACAGAGGCGGTGCTTTATTTATGAGTTATCTACAGAACAAGGAACAGCTTGCTGGCAAAGTCAGCAGTGCATCGTTAAACAACTTTGGCCTTAGCGCTTTACCATTCTAGGAATATTATTATGCGTGATCCCATCAAGGCATTTTTACAAAACAGTGGTCTGCAGCAACCGACTTTTGCCGCCAACAGCCGCTATGGAATGGGCACGAAATAACTTCCCGTTTTATTCAACTGGACTGATGGCGTAATTCCACTGCCCCAATTTTTTATCTGCCTTAATATTTGCC
>QIHH01000079.1 GCA_003230195.1 Gammaproteobacteria bacterium | reverse complement strand
ACGATTCCAGCGCTTCACTCAGCGGGGCGTCATCTTCATCCTCTTCTAACCATTCATCTCGACGCTTAATCCAGCTCTGCTCATTCCATAGCTCAAGTTTATTGCCCTGGCCGATCATCACCACTTTCTTTTCAAGCTCAGCAAAATCACGTAGCGGTGGCGGCAGTAAAATGCGATGATTTCCATCCATGTCACATTCAGTCGCATGGCCAATCAACAATCGTTGCAGGCGGCGCGTCTGCTTGTCCATATTGGGCATTGCGGTCAACCTAGCCTCAAGTATTTCCCACTCCTGCATAGGATAAAGCAACAGACAATGATCTCGGTCAACTGTCACAATCAATTTTCCATCACAAAGCACCCGCAGCCGTTCCCGAAATTTACTCGGAATCGCCAAGCGTCCTTTGACATCCAAATTGAGCGAATGCACACCCCGAAACACTGCAAACTCCCTCCTTTCCGAACAAATCCACAATTAACCACTTTCTCCCACTTAGCGACACTATATACCCGTTTATATGGCTGTCAAGAAAAAATCAAGTTCATTTAGAGGGATTTCTCCCTTTGCAGACAACAACTTAGCGAAAAAATATATTTTTGGGAAAGGTGGGAGAAAATGAATTTTTTCAAAGATTTTCTAAATCAGAGGGTTGAGAAGTAGTGCTAGAAATCACATTAAGTTTATTGCTGTAATTGAACACAGAGGAAATACTTCAAGTTCAATTTGATTAAATTTTAGACAATTTGAGAAAGAGGGACTTTCAAACAACTAGCGGCAAATGAAAAGCAGCAGCAAATCAGAGATAACGAAGCACACAACAGATGACAATCGATGACCTCCGCCCCTTTCACGGCTTTCTACATTGTCACTATGCTGGATAATTACTCTGCATCGCTGGTAGTCGATGAGAACCCATATTATTCCAGCAATGAAAGAGTCGTTATAATGAATAAAGACCTTTGCACGAACACTTGAGAACTAAGGTAAGCGCAAAAAAAACCACACCCTACTTTTGAATTCCAACGAAAACCCTACTTTCCTCGAAAGCTTTCAGAAGAATTTTTGCTCGTGGATACCGCTGAATCCTTATCTGCACAAGCGGTGCAATGTCTTAAATTGCTCATCAAAAGTTCAATCAGCACTTTCCCAGTCCACAGCCATCTCTTCCACGATAAATTCAACAAAAGCACTGATGTCGTGTTGTGATGAAGCTATATCCAATGCCGCCATGTACTGATCACGTCCTAGCCTATCAGAACGAATCACTGTCCAGCGATATCCCCCGGAGGCCAGCATGGCATTCATGACAAACCGACCAATCCTACCATTACCATCCATATAAGGATGGATAAAGACAAAAATAAAGTGGCCCAATACTGCTCGCACTGAAGCTTCGGTTTCGTTTTTCAAACAACTATAAAATGCATCCATTGCATCGACTAGCGCCTCTTTAGGAGGCGGTACATGAGCAGCTCCCCGAATGAAAACCTGATGGTTACGAAACCCAGCCAGATCAGAAGCTCCTATCAACGCAACCTGAACAGAGGGTTCAAATAATGCCTGATACCACTTAGAGAGATCCCTTTCGATTACCGCACCAGAACTTGTCTTCTCAAAGATGGCCAAAATACTCTTGCAAACCGCCTTGAACGCCCCATGATAGCCCTTTGCGGCCATGGCATTGCGCTGATCGTGGTCAGTCGCCGATTCGTCTGGGTTCCAGGCTCCGGTGCGAATTTGCTCAATCAAATCGTAATTGACTTGATACCCCTCGATAGAGAGGGAGTGATAGGCATCAAACCGATAACGCTCTTCTACCTGAGCAAGATACTGGCATGAGTCGCGGGGTAATCCGGGAGGGCTGGGAAATGCAGCGATAATCGGCTCACGCATTTGCTGCCAGAGGGCTTCAATTCGGGCAGCATAGGGTGAACGCAATCGGACTGTTTTATAGCCTAGCAGCGGCTTCTCTATCATAAATGGATTAGTCTTTCTGATCCGTTCCCCTTTAATTTTAAAACCTGTTTCGATGATATCTGCCGCCACCTCATCACCTAAAAAATGGTATGCACCGGTCATACGACCAGCCACAGTCGAGCGACCACCATCAAGCACATACCGGGCAACCGCCGCCGGTTCAACCAATCGCAGTGCAATTTCAGCCGATGTCGGATCATGATTAAAAAATGTAGGCGAAACCCGACAAAGTGCATTAGCAAGCGGCATGACCTGAATTCCCTGTTTTGGCTCCCGCTCCTGTGGAACTTCACCGACCCAGCTCAACAGTGAAGTCTTATGCGGGAAATCCACTCTGTTGGCCCCACCAGAAGCGGAAACCACCATCAACTGCCTGGGTACGTTGTTCTGGTCGAGCCAAAAATCCAAGGACGATTCCGGAGAGAGACAGTAGTTGGTGCCAAAACGCTCAGCCAAATAGCCGCGTACGAAATGCCAGTAAGAGGCATACCATTGAGTCGTCTCACCCTGACCTTCAGGGTGGCCAAGTGTATACCAGCCGCGAATAATAGGCGTTAACCAACCTTTATTGAGCAAGCGCTCTCGGTCAGTACGTCCGATTAACCTCCCTTGTACGATATTGTCCTGGGCAACCGCCTTTACACGTGCCAAGGAGGCTGCCAAAAGTTCTCCAAATGCGGCCATAAACCCCTCTTAATCGACTCAAGTTCTATACTTTAGTGACGAACATCTACTATTATTTAGCGTTGTGTAGTGACTATTAATTAACGTTGTATCAAATCTATTAATTAATGTAAATCCTTTTCATCATACATTTGGTATAAGCGCTTGTAGAAACACTGCCTAACCATGCTGCTGCGTTGAAAAAATCATTGCTGATCAAGGCAGAATCATTGCCCGTAACGAAAGTATCATTTCAAACAAAGAATAACGTATTGCCACTCTCGAAGAGTTTGTCCATCTGCATAAACTAAAAACGTTTACTGCCAGCACTGAGAAATCGATCAATCAGCAGGAGATGTTCAACGAAGCAGAACTGTCTGTTGCCACTAAAGCAGTGCTCATTGAACAGGACAGTGAGCGTGATGCTGTATCACATGATGTGTCGATTAAATCCAAAAACTGGCCGTAAACCCTGACCCGATAGCTTGCCGCGCATTCGCATTGAACATCGCGTGCCGCAAGCTGAACAAGTGTGTGATTGTGGCTGCCAACGAGTTGAAATCGGTGAAGTCACCAGCGAGCAGTTAGATATTGTTCCCGCCAAAATTCAGGTGATCCGACATATCCGCAAGCAATACGCCTGTGATTGCGGTCAATGCATACGCTCCTACCCGTTCAAAACGGCAGCAACGCCCGCCTACTGTGCTGACACAGGAGGAGACGCAACAACTGCTTCCGTTAATGAATGTCCCCATTCCCTAAAGGCAAAAATACTTTACGGTGGCGGTTTGCGGCTGCTGGAGTGTATCCGCTTACGCATTCAAGACATAGCTTTTGACTACAATAAAATTTTTATTCGCAGTCGCAAATGAGGTTCGGCACAAAATAAAAAGAACCTAGCCCAGGAAGAACTAAGTCCTTGAATTTGGAGCTGGCGATAGGAGTCGAACCTACGACCTGCTGATTACAAATCAGCTGCTCTACCAACTGAGCTACGCCAGC
>QIHH01000053.1 GCA_003230195.1 Gammaproteobacteria bacterium | reverse complement strand
CAACCATCACCAAAGATGGTGTTTCGGTTGCTAAAGAGATCGAACTCGAAGGTAAGTTCGAAAACATGGGCGCACAGATGGTTAAAGAAGTTGCGTCACAAACTTCTGACGTCGCTGGCGACGGCACTACCACTGCGACCGTTTTAGCACAGGCTATCCTGCGCGAAGGCATGAAAGCAGTGACCGCTGGCCTAAACCCAATGGATCTGAAGCGCGGCATCGACAAAGCAGTGATTACCGCCGTTGCATCCCTGCGTGACAACTCAATCCCTTGCACCGACGACAAAGCGATCGCACAGGTTGGCACCATCTCAGCAAACTCTGACGAAGAAGTGGGTAACATCATCGCAGAAGCGATGGGCAAAGTGGGCAAAGAAGGCGTCATCACCGTTGAAGAAGGTTCAGGCCTTGAAAACGAATTAGATATAGTAGAAGGAATGCAGTTCGACCGCGGTTACCTTTCTCCATATTTCGTAAACGATCAACAGACCATGACTGCAGATTTAGAAAACCCTTTCATTCTGCTAGTCGACAAAAAAATCTCAAACATTCGTGATCTGCTGCCACTGCTAGAAGGCGTTGCTAAAGCCGGTCGTCCGCTGATGATCATCGCTGAAGACGTTGAAGGTGAAGCACTCGCAACACTCGTTGTGAACAGCATCCGCGGCATCGTTAAAGTAGCCGCTGTTAAAGCACCTGGTTTTGGCGATCGCCGTAAAGCGATGATGCAAGATATCGCAGTACTCACCGGTGGCCAAGTTATCTCTGAAGAAGTCGGTCTTTCTCTTGAGAAAGCGACGCTTGAAGAGCTGGGCTCAGCCAAGAAAGTTCAGATCGGTAAAGACAACAGCACCATCATTGATGGTGCTGGTGACAGCGCTGAAATCGAAGGCCGTGTGACCACCATCCGCGCACAGATCGAAGATACTTCATCTGACTACGATCGTGAAAAACTTCAGGAGCGTGTTGCTAAACTCGCTGGCGGCGTCGCCGTCATCAAAGTTGGTGCTGCTACCGAAGTTGAAATGAAAGAGAAAAAAGCACGCGTTGAAGATGCACTACACGCAACTCGCGCTGCCGTAGAAGAAGGGGTTGTACCTGGCGGTGGTGTTGCGCTGGTGCGTGCCATTGATTCTCTGAAAGACCTTAAAGGCATCAACCATGATCAGGATATCGGCATCGCAATCCTGCGTCGCTCACTAGAAGAGCCTCTACGTCAGATTATTACCAATGCGGGTGAAGAAGCCTCCGTTATCCTGAATAAGGTTGCTGAAGGTTCTGGTAACTTTGGTTACAACGCAGCCACAGGCGAGTATGTTGACATGATCGAAGCTGGCGTACTGGATCCAACCAAAGTAACCCGTTCAGCACTGCAACATGCAGCGTCTGTCTCTGGTCTGATGATCACTACCGAAGCTATGATTAGTGACATCCCAAGCGAAGGTGCGGGCGCAGGTGATGCAGCAGCAGCTATGGGTGGAATGGGCGGCATGGGTGGAATGGGCGGCATGATGTAAACTGTCTCTACAAACCCTGTAGAAATTAAAACCCTCGTCAGTTTTTGACGGGGGTTTTTTATGGGTGAGCGCAGCCGAGGTTGAAAGAATATGAAACTTATTCTTCGGCTGATTGATTTTCGCTGATGTAGTTTGTTAACCGCGCGAAGGTTTCAAGGCTTAATACTTCTGCGCGTAGGGTGGGATCAATTTCAAGCGAGCTAATTTCATCGCCACTCATGTATGGTTTTAGTGTGTTGCGGATTGTTTTGCGGCGTTGTGAAAATGCTTGCGTGACCACCTTGGCAAACAGAGCTTCATCATTCACTTTTACTGCGGGTTCGCTGCGCGGGGTTAGGCGCACAATGGCGGAGTCAATTTTCGGCATTGGCTCAAATGATTCTGGACCGACGATAAAGAGATTTTCAACCTCACAGTGATATTGCACCATAATACTCAAGCGGCCATAGGTCTTGCTGCCCGGATGTGCGGCGAGGCGCTCGACCACTTCACGTTGCAACATAAAATACATGTCACGAATAAAACTCGCCTGGGTTAACAGGTGAAAGATCAGCGGCGTTGAGATGTTATAGGGCAGGTTACCCACCACGCGCAGTGACGCCGCTTCTTTGGCGAGTGATGAGAAATCAAACTTCAACGCATCGACGTTATGAATATTTAACCTACCGTGCGGCGCACAATTTTTTTCAAGGATCGGCACCAGGTCTCGATCAAGCTCAACGGCATTCATCTCACCCAGTTCATCCAGCAGTAGAGTAGTAAGTGCACCCTGGCCTGGGCCAATCTCAACGAGATTATCACCCTTGCGTGGACAGATGGCATTGATAATGCGCAGGATCACGGCTTCGTCATGCAGAAAATTTTGCCCAAAACGTTTACGCGCGCGATGCTGACTCATCATTCAGTTATCCCTTGATGACGGCGCATTTCTATCGCCGTGGTGATCGCTGCTTGCAGGCTACTAATATTAGCCCCACCCTTTCCGGCCAGATCAAACGCGGTGCCGTGATCTACCGAAGTGCGGATAAACGGCAGACCTAAGGTAATGTTCACCGCATGACCAAAACCGAGGTGCTTTAACACTGGCAGGCCCTGATCATGATACATCGCCACGATCACATCCGCGGCAGCAATCCTAGGTGGAATAAAAGCAGTATCTGCCGGTAATGGGCCTTGCAACTGTAACCCTTCTGCACGCAGTTTCTCCATCACTGGAATAATGGTTTCTTGCTCTTCAATACCAAGGTGGCCACCTTCACCGGCATGTGGATTCAGGCCACATACCAGAATACGCGGTGTCTTGATGCCAAAATATTTTTTCAATTCATTTTCAACGATGCGCAGATTACCTTCCAGTACCTCTGGGGTAATTGCAGCGCTGATTTCAAGCAACGGTAGATGGGTGGTGACAAGCGCGACGCGCAGCCCTTCCGTGGTGAGCATCATGACGACCTGTTCGGTATCACTTTCATCTGCGAGGAATTCGGTATGGCCGCTAAAGGGAATCCCGGCATCATTGATGATGCCTTTGTGTAGCGGGCCGGTCACCATCGCTGCAAAGTTGCCATCAATGCAACCGCGTACTGCAAGGCGCAGGGTACCCAGCAGGTAATCGACATTGGTCACATCGGGTTTACCACAAACATCATATTGTGGGCAGTCGACCGCCACGACTCTAACGGTGCCAACGGGAACAATCGACGGTGCAAGGGCCGCGTCATACCGCTCAATTTTCACTTCGAGGTTTAATTGCTGCGCGCGCAAGCGTAATAATTCAGGATCGGCGATCACCACCCATTCAACTGGTAGCAAAGTTTGCGCTAACTGTATGCAGAGATCCGGGCCGATGCCCGCAGGCTCTCCCGCGGTTATTGCAATGGGTGCCGCTAAACCAGTGTTAATCGCCAAGGCGATACTCGACATAGGCCTCTTCGCGCAACTTACGCAACCAACTCAGGTGCTCTTCTTCAGACTTACGCTGGAAAATCAGATCGCGCACCTTGGCGTTATTGTATTCTTCGGTGTTATCAAGTTCCCGGTGCGCCAGTACCTGTGCCATATGCCAGCCAAACTGGCTCTCAAATGGCGCGCTGATCTCGCCATCCTTCAGATCAAAGATCACCGTTTCAAATGGTTTCACCATCACACCCGGGCTCA
>QIHH01000087.1 GCA_003230195.1 Gammaproteobacteria bacterium | reverse complement strand
GCTAAATCCCTCAATTGTGAAACGGGCGTTAGTTCAAAGCCCTGCGGGCAGTGCAGTGCCTGCACTGAAATCGATGAGGGGCGATTTATTGATTTGATTGAGGTCGATGCGGCATCGCGTACCAAGGTCGAAGATACCCGTGAGCTACTTGATAATGTGCAATATGCGCCGACGCGAGGGCGTTACAAAGTCTACTTGATCGATGAGGTGCATATGCTCTCGACTCACAGTTTCAACGCGCTGTTGAAGACGCTGGAGGAGCCGCCGCAGCATGTGAAATTCCTGCTTGCCACGACCGATCCACAGCGCCTGCCGGTGACGATTCTATCGCGTTGTTTGCAGTTTAATCTAAAACGTCTGCCGCTGAATTTGATTACGGATCATCTCTCAACTGTGTTAAGTGCAGAAAAAATTGGCTTTGATCAGCCTTCATTATCGTTGCTGGCGCATTCTGCAGATGGCAGTATGCGTGATGCGCTGAGTCTGTTGGATCAGGCGATTGCCTATGGCGATGGCAAGCTGGATGTTGCTGAGGTGCGTGAAATGCTTGGCACGATCGACCAGCACTATGTGATGACACTGCTGCGCCATTTGTCGGATAAAAATGGCGAGGCGCTGTTGCAGGAGGTCGATACGTTGGCGCAGCAGTCGCCGGATTTTGGCGGCGTGCTGGCGGCAATGATCAGTGTATTGCACCAGATTGCGCTGGTGCAGGCAGTGCCAAAGGCGCTCGGCGATGATGTCTCAGATCGTGATGAAATTGTGGTGCTAGCGGCAAAGATGACAGCAGAAGATAGCCAGCTTTTTTATCAAATCGCACTGTTGGGACGACGTGATCTGGGTTTAGCGCCGGAGCCGCGTAGTGGTTTTGAGATGGTGCTGCTGCGTATGCTGGCATTTCAGCCTGCCAGTGCTGCGGCACCGCAGCCATCATCGAGTACTGGTGGTGTGAGGCCAGCGCCAGCAGTGCAAACAACAGCACCACCAGCTAAGCAGACGGTATCTGTGCCGGTAGCGGTAGCAGCACCAGCCAGTAATGAGTGGAGTGAAGTGGTGGCTGCGCTTAACCTGCGCGGCGCAGTGCGCAGTCTGGCGGTGAATTCATCATTGATTGAGCGCACTGATACTGTCATTACACTGTTGCTGGACACTGGCCATGCACACTTACGTAATGATAAATTTGAGGCGCGCTTTGAAGAGGCGCTGCAGCAATATTTTGCTCAGAAATTAAAACTAGTGATGACGGTGGGTACGCCGCAAATCGAAACCCCTGCATCGCAACAAGTGCGTGTGGCAGGTGAGCGTAAGCAGACTGCATTGGAGGCGATCGAAGCGGATCCCAACGTGCAATCGTTGCAGGAGACGTTTGGAGCAAAGGTGATGCCAGAGTCAGTGAATCCTGTTGAGTAGTGTGAGTAGTAAGACTTTTAGAATAAGTAAATGAACGTATGCTAACTTTATTGTTTTGGATTGTTTGCAAGAGGAAATAGATGATGAAAGGTGGATTGGGTAATTTGATGAAGCAGGCGCAGCAGATGCAGGAAGATATGCAGAAGGCGCAGGAAGAGTTGGCCAGCATGGAAGTGACCGGCCAGGCGGGTGGCGACATGGTGAGCGTCGTGATGACTGGCCGCCATGATGTGCGCCGCGTTTCCATTGACGATAGTCTATTAAAAGATGATAAAGATATGCTGGAAGATCTTATCGCTGCTGCCGTCAATGATGCCGTGCGCAAGGTTGAAGCGGTGAGTCAGGAGCGTATGGCCAGTATGACTAGTGGTATGCCACTGCCACCAGGAATGAAACTACCATTCTAAATTTTATGACTGGTTTTATTGAGGGCTGGTTGCGTGCGGTTGTTGAGTGATGGCAGATAATTCACTGATCGGGCAGTTAGTCGATGCACTGCGCTGTCTGCCGAGTGTTGGCCCTAAGTCGGCACAGCGGATGACCTTTCATCTGCTGGAACGAGACAGAAATGGCGCAAGACAGCTAGCCCAGGCGTTATTGGCTGCGGCGGACAATGTCGGCAACTGCCATGTGTGTCGTACCTTGAGCGAAAATGATGTCTGTCGTATCTGTGCTAATCAGCGGCGAGACCAGAGCCAGCTCTGCGTGGTTGAGATGCCAGCAGATGTGCAGGCGGTGGAGCAGTCTGCTGTTTACGGTGGACTCTATTTTGTGTTGATGGGCCATCTATCACCCATCGATGGCATCGGTCCTGAGGAGATTGGGCTTGATCATCTGGTACGCCGCTTTGATGAGGGTGACATTAAAGAAGTGATCCTTGCCGCAAATCCAACGGTTGAAGGCGAAGCGACCTCGCATTATATTGCCGAAATGGCGCGCTCACGCGGTATAAAATCGACACGAATTGCCTATGGTGTTCCCTTTGGTGGTGAACTTGAATATGTGGATGGTGGTACGTTAACGCACGCTTTTACCGGAAGACGGGAGGTATGAGTGTGATAAGTATCACAAAGAAATCATGCTTTAGTGTGTTAGTGTGATCGTAAGGCTTAGATATATATAGGGAATTTTAGTAATATAAAAATCCGTTTTATTAATAAGTCTTGTATATACTCAGTCTAAAACAAGACCTGAATACTTCCTCTCGGTGAGGTATTTACTGCTGTAAATGACTTCAAGATAAAGGTGCCAGAATGCAGTTAACGCTCTATACAGATTATTCATTACGTGTGTTGGTTTATCTCGGTTTAAAGGATGAGGGGTTATCGACAATTACCGAGATTTCAGATAACTATGAAATCTCCCGTAACCATTTGGTGAAGGTCGTTCATAACCTCTCCAATAATGGTTTTATTCATACTGTGCGCGGCAAAGGCGGCGGTATGCGGCTTGCGTTTTTACCAGATAAGATCAATATCGGCACGGTGGTGCGCGCCACAGAAAATAATTTTAATATTGTTGAATGTTTTGATCCAGAGAATAGTAGCTGCCCCATTACGCCGGTATGCGCACTGAAGGGCGCGCTAAAAGAGGCGAGCCGCAATTTTCTTGCCGTGCTGGATCGCTATACACTGGCTGATGTGCTGGTTAATCGTGATGAGCTTGCTGCAAAATTTAAGTCGATTAAAATTGTTGAACGGTCGACGCCTGCGCCTACCGTACAATCAGTAGGGCTAAGTTCCTAGTCGCTACTATTCAGGTCATCATAAATTCGATGGTAGCTCGCCATTCTTTCTGAGCTGATTTTATCGGCTTCTGCTGCCGCCTCAATGGCACATCCTGCATTGCGACGGTGGCTACAATTTCTAAATCGACACTTGCCTAAGTAGGGTTCAAACTCTTTGAAGCCTTTTGCCAGTTGCTCTGGCTCTACTTTCCATAAGCCAAATTCACGCACACCCGGCGAATCAATTAAATGCCCACCCTGTGCTAAGTGATAGAGCACAGTAGTGGTGGTGGTGTGTTTGCCAAGGCCTGAGTGGGCAGAGACTTCGTTGGTACGGATTGCCAGCTGCGGCATGATGGCATTGATGAGTGATGATTTTCCCGCACCTGATTCGCCGACGAAGATACTGGTCTTATCGCGCAGTTGTGCGTTTAGGGCATCGATGCCGATGGTTGCTTTGGTGCTGGTCAGGATTGTGGTGTAACCAATGCTTTGATAGATCTTTATCGCTTGTTCCATTCGCGCGACGGTTGCTGCTGAGGCAAGATCACATTTGTTTA
>QIHH01000199.1 GCA_003230195.1 Gammaproteobacteria bacterium | reverse complement strand
GGGGATATATCCGTGCACGTGCGGCTCGCTTGAAGGGCACCCGTATCTTTATGGATATTGTGACGGTGACCGGCACCGAAAATATTATGATGGCTGCGACGCTGGCAGATGGCACTACTGTGATTGAAAATGCGGCGCGTGAGCCAGAAGTGGTTGATCTTGCCAACTGCCTTAACCAGATGGGTGCCAAAGTGAGTGGTGCGGGCACCGATATGATTACCATCGAAGGTGTTGAGCGTCTTGGCGGTACCCGTTATTCGGTGCTGCCTGACCGTATCGAAACCGGTACTTATCTGGTGGGGGCGGCCGTGACGAGTGGTAAGGTGCGTGTGCGTGATACCCGCCCCGATATCCTTGATGCCGTGCTGGCGAAATTACAGGAAGCGGGAGCCAAAATCACTACCGGTGAAGACTGGATCGAACTCGATATGGAAGGGCGACGCCCGCAAGCGGTGAATGTTAAGACCGCCCCTTACCCTGCATTTCCGACTGATATGCAGGCGCAGTTTACGGTATTGAACTCGGTGGCGGAAGGGACAGGTATCATCACTGAGACCGTCTTTGAAAATCGCTTTATGCATGTGCCTGAACTGCAGCGTATGGGTGCGGATCTGAGATTGGAAGGGAATACGGTTGTCTGTGTCGGGGTTGAAAAACTGACCGGCGCACCGGTAATGGCGACTGACCTGCGTGCCTCGGCGAGCCTAGTGCTGGCGGGTTTGATTGCCGAGGGTGAGACACGTATTGATCGTATCTATCATATTGATCGTGGTTATGACTGTATCGAAGAAAAGCTGCAGTCTTTGGGCGCTAGGATTCGACGTGTGCCGAATTAATATTTTAGCAATAGTGAATCAATAACATGAGTACAACCATTACCATCGCCTTGTCGAAGGGCCGTATCTTTAAAGAGACTCTGCCGTTGCTTGAACATGCGGGGATTATTCCACAGGACGATCCAACCACTAGTCGTAAACTGATTCTGGATACTAATCTTGATGATGTGAAACTGGTAGTGATTCGAGCCTCCGACGTGCCGACCTTTGTCGAATATGGCGCGGCCGATATGGGTGTCACTGGCAAAGATGTGTTAGTTGAGCATGGTGGTGAAGGGCTTTATGAGCCGCTTGATCTGAAGATTGCCCAGTGCAAAATGATGGTTGCTGGGCCAAAAAATGGCGTGGTGGATGAGAGCCGTATGCGTATTGCAACGAAATACGTTGAAACCGCTAAGCGTTATTTTGCAGCACAGGGGCAGCAGGTCGAAATCATCAAGCTGTACGGCGCGATGGAGTTAGCACCGATTGTTGGCCTTGCGGATCGTATCGTCGACGTAGTGGATACCGGTAATACATTGAAGGCCAATGGTCTGGTGGCGATGGATCACATTGCGGATGTGAGCTCACGTCTGATTGTGAATAAGGCGTCGATGAAGATGAAACATGAGTGTGTGAAACGTTATATCGATTTGATTGCAGAGGCCGTGGCTCAAAAGAATTAATGTTCGAGACGATGTTTCAGATGGTGATGAGAGCTGGTGGCTCAGCTGGCTTGTATCGAAAGTTGATGGGAGTTACCCGTGGTTAAAATTGTACGCCTGGATGCGACCGCATCCGATTTTAGAAGTCAGCTCAATGAGCGGCTGGCATGGAATAGCGCCTCTGATGAGCGCGTTAACCAGGTCGTGCGCGAGATTCTTGCCGATGTTCGCAGACGTGGCGATGCGGCGGTGGTGGAGTACACCAATCGTTTTGATCGTCTTACGGCTGAAAATATGGGTGCGCTGGAGATTCCGTTGTCCGATCTTAAGGCCGCACGTGTTAAGGTCAACCCCTTGCAGTGTAAAGCGCTGGAGTTTTCTGCGGAACGCCTTTACGCCTATCACGAACATCAAAAAGTGGCATCGTGGTCATATACGGAAGCTGATGGCACGTTGCTAGGGCAGCAGGTAACACCGCTTGATCGTGTCGGACTTTATGTGCCGGGCGGCAAGGCGGTCTACCCATCGTCGGTGTTGATGAATGCCATTCCGGCCAAAGTGGCTGGGGTTGCTGAGCTGATTATGGTGGTGCCGACGCCCGATAATATTGTGAATGAGATGGTGCTGGCAGCGGCGGATATTGCTGGCGTTGATCGCGTTTTTACCATTGGCGGCGCACAGGCGGTGGCGGCGCTCGCATACGGTACTGAGTCTGTGCCGGCGGTGGATAAGATTGTGGGGCCGGGCAATATTTATGTCGCCACTGCGAAAGGAATGGTCTTTGGTTCGGTCGGTATTGATATGATTGCGGGGCCTTCTGAAATTCTGGTGATCAGTGATGGGGAGACCGACCCGGACTGGATCGCGATGGATCTCTTTTCGCAGGCGGAACACGATGAAGATGCGCAGTCGATTTTGGTATCGCCGGATGCGGCGCACTTAGATGCGGTACAGGCAAGTATCGAAAAATTACTGCCGACGATGGAGCGTGTGGATATTATTCGTCAATCACTGCAGGCGCGCGCGGCCTTTATTAAAGTGGCCGACCTGGATCAGGCGGCTGAGATCTCAAACATTGTTGCACCGGAACATCTGGAGCTGTCGGTTGAAAATCCTGTTGCATTGACGAAAAAAATTAGCCATGCCGGTGCTATTTTTATGGGGCGTTATACTGCAGAGGCGCTGGGTGATTACTGTGCAGGCCCAAACCACGTGCTACCGACCTCTCGCACCGCGCGTTTTTCATCGCCGCTAGGCGTTTATGATTTTCAGAAGCGCTCAAGCCTGATTATGTGCTCGGCGGATGGTGCGTCGACGCTTGGTAAAACGGCATCGGTACTGGCGCGTGGCGAAGGACTTACGGCACATGCGCGCTCTGCTGAATACCGTATTAAAGGCGATTAAAACACCGATTAACCCTGCGTACTAGGTGAATAGTTCACCTTGCTGTCGCTTTTCTCAATAGACAGATAAGAGTATGCTTAGCATTAAGTTGCGATACTGCAACCAGTAAGGAGAAGAGAGATGACTGCGCGTAAGGCCACAGTCAGCCGCAACACATCGGAAACACAAATCACGATTTCTATTAATCTTGATGGAACCGGCGTTGCTAATTTTGAGACCGGCGTACCCTTCCTCGACCACATGTTAGATCAGGTGGCGCGTCATGGTCTGATCGATATTGATGTGAAAGCCAATGGCGATTTGCATATCGATGCACATCACACCGTTGAAGATATCGGCATTACCCTCGGCCAGGCACTGATGCAGGCGCTGGGTGATAAAAAGGGCATTCGCCGCTATGGCCACGCTTATGTGCCGCTCGATGAGGCGCTATCACGTGTTGTGATTGATCTCTCTGGTCGTCCTGGCATTGAATACCATGTTGATTACCCGCGTGCGCGAATCGGTGATTTTGATGTTGATCTGTTGCTGGAATTTTTCAACGGCTTTGTGAATCATGGCAAGGTAACGCTGCACATCGATAGCCTGCGCGGCAAAAATGCGCATCATGTTGCCGAGACAATTTTTAAGGCGTTTGGGCGCGCGTTACGAGTCGCCGTTGAGGCAGATGTTCGCATGACAGGTATTCTTCCATCAACTAAAGGGCATCTGTAATCCTAGTTCAGTGTGAACGATTCACTTGACAGATTTCATCAGTAGAGGCTGGGATAAGCGGTATGGCAACAGTTGCAGTCATTGACTATGGGATGGGTAATATCCGTTCCGTCTCAAAGGC